>JAUXIJ010000036.1 GCA_030621085.1 Candidatus Cloacimonadota bacterium
CCGAAACAACGATTCAGTTCACCGCAGAGAACGTAGAGAGCGCAGAGGTTATAATTTATAATATTAAGGGGCAGAAAATAAAAACGTTTGATGTCATCCTGTGCGGAGGTGAAGGACAATCTTCAATGATATGGAATGGAACGGACGATAACGACAAACCGGTTTCATCAGGAATATATTTTTATAAATTGAGAGTTTATGGAAAAGAGACTGCATCAAAAAAAATGATATTAATTAAATAAAAAATTAAGGACTCTATGAAAAATGAAGAATTTAAACAAGTGAGGTATAGATGAAGTATTATCTATCTTTTTTATCTTTAATAATGTTATGTACTCCTATTAGTTCAAACAATATTTCATGGATCCATCCACTTCCACAAGGTAATTCATTATTATCCATTACACATGTTGATGATATTCTATTCACTGTTGGAGAATATGGAACAATCATGAAATCAGTAGATTATGGGGAGAATTGGGATTTTGAAAATAAGGTTTGTGGAATTGAAACTTACCTTAGAGATGTTACTTTCTGTGATGCTGACATTGGTTTAATTGTGGGTGATGATGGTGTTGTACTAAGAACTGAAAATGGTGGAAATTTCTGGAATTTGATTGATAGTGGAATAAATGCTGATATTCTTTGTATTGAATTTATTGATGTTACTACTGCATATGCTGGGACGAGCCAGGGATTATATAAAACAACAGATTTAGGAAACGAATGGCTATTTTGTGGTTTATATGGTTATATTAAATCAATTAATTTTCTCACAGAGCAAATTGGATTTTTAACTAGAGGAAATCAAATATTTAAAACAGAGGACGGTGGAAATAACTGGTATTGTATTTATAACTTAACAATTGGTGATTCTAATTGGATAAGTGATATTTGTTTTTTTAATGATAGTATTGGACTTTTTGTTGGAGGATTTTATGATGATGGGTTTCCTGATCCTAATGTTGTTATTTATAAAACATATAATGGTGGAATTGATTGGTCACAAAAGCAAATGTCTTTGGGGGCTGTAATATCAATTAGTAACCAAAATAATTATGTATATACCCCAATAGGAATTGATGACTATATGTTTGGGAGTATTTATCAGTCAGATGATTATGGAGAAAATTGGTATGTTTCTTACAACAGTGGCAATCCACCAATATACTCAATTTCATTATTAAATGATTTAGCTATCGCAGTTGGGTATGGTGGGAAGATACTCAAACAGGAAATTAATAATACCTTCTGGGACGAAATAGGTCTGTATTTAAGCTTTCGCTTAGTTGATATACAGTTTGTTAATAGTGAAATTGGCTATCTTTCAACTTACGACGATTATATATATAAATCTCAAGATGGTGGGAATACTTGGGAGTATGTGAATTCTAATACTCTTATTAATAAGTTCTTTTTTATTAACGAAGATTTAGGTTTTGGATTAGGTTATGGAACAACGAGTGGGATGATTTATAAAACTATTGATGGAGGTTTAAATTGGCAATGGGTTTATTTTTCAACTTCAAGTAATCACCATACAGATATTTTCTTTGTTAATTCGGAAATTGGTTTTGTTGCAGGATATTTATATACTTCTGATTATATTTTAATAACAGAAGATGGTGGTGAAAATTGGCAGTCTATTAATATAGATGAAGTTGGCACAATAATGGATATTTGCTTTATTAATGAGGATATTGGATTCTTTGTTGATGGGCAAAATGTTTTTAAAACTATTAATGGGGGTTATAATTGGTTAAATTGTTATAGTACTTATGGTATTTATTCAATTTTCTTTCCTTCACAACAAACAGGTTATATTGTTGGCTATAATAATGATATCATTAAAACAATTGATTGTGGTAATAATTGGTTTTCTCTAAGTACTCCTCTTAATGAACATCATAATGCATATTTTATTAATGACGATATTGGATTTGTTTCTGGTGACATCAATTTTATAAAAACTGAAGATGGTGGAAATTCATGGCAGGTTTATGATTATCTAACTTCAGTTTTTAACAATTTAAGCAAGATACTCTTTTTTGATGAGAATCATGGTTTGATAGTAGGTGATCAATGTATATTTAGATATGAAGATGAAACAGGATTTTCTGATTGTGTGTTGATATCAAGTAATGATAGATTGATTAATTACCCTAATCCTTTTAATCCATCCACAACAATCTCATTTTCCACCGCAGAGGACGCAGAGAACGTAGAGATAGAAATCTATAATATCAAAGGTCAAAAAGTGAAAGAACTTCTCATCGTCACGCCCTCTCCCGATCACATTTTCTCGGTAACCTGGGACGGAATGGATGGAAATAACCAGCCTGTTTCAAGTGGAATATATTTTTGTAAATTAAAAACTGGGAATAAAAATATTATAAAAAAAATGCTATTATTAAAATAAAATTGAATAAAAAATAGGAGAAATTAAATGACCAAAAGAACGATTGTAACAATGCCAGGTGACGGTATTGGGAAAACCGTTTTAAAAGAAGCGATTCGGGTTTTAGATGCAGTTGGTTTCAAAGCTGAATACATACATGCAGATATCGGTTGGGAATTCTGGTGTAAAGAAGGAAATCCGCTTCCGCAAAGAACTTTGGACCTTTTAGAAAAGCACAAGATCAGTTTGTTTGGAGCGATAACTTCCAAACCCAAAAGTGAAGCCGCCAAAGAACTCGATCCCAGGCTGGAAGGGAAAGGATATGTTTATTACAGTCCGATAGTTGGCTTGCGGCAACATTTTAAGTTGGATATCTGTCAGCGTCCGTGTAAAACTTTTAAAGGAAATCCGCTTAATTTCATCAGGAAAGGAAAAGGCGATACTATCGAAGAACCAGAAGTGGATGTGGTGGTTTTCCGTCAAAATACAGAAGGATTGTATGGTGGTGTAGAATGGACTGATCCACCTGATCAGGTTTATAATGCTTTGATGACTCATCCGAAATTTGAGAAGAATTTTGGTTGGTCTCCTAAAGAAGAATTAGCAGTTTCAACTCGTATCTTCACAAAAAAATATTCGGAAAGAATCTGTAGAGCAGCTTTTGAGTATGCTAAGAAATTCTGTTATAAAAGAGTAACTCTTTGTGAAAAACCAAACGTGATTCGCGAAACTTCCGGAATGCTGTTGGCAATTTGTCGTGAAATGGAAAAGGAATATGAAGGAATCTGGTTCGATTATACAAACATTGATGCTCAAATGATGTGGCTTACCAAAAATCCTGAAACTTATGGAATTATTATTGCCGGTAATATGTTCGGTGATATCGTTTCCGACGGTTTTGCTGGGCTGGTTGGTGGGCTTGGTTTTGCCTGTAGTGCCAATATCGGAGAAGAAGTTGCTATCTTTGAACCAACTCACGGTTCTGCTCCGAAATATGAAAATCTGGAGCCATCAATAGTTAATCCAATAGCAATGATCCTTTCTGCCTGTATGATGCTGGATTATATTGGAGAAGTCGAAAAAGCAAAACAGATCAGAAATGCCATCACAAAAGTTCTGGAAGATGGAGAAGTTAGAGCCTATGATATGCTAAAATTGCGAGGAAGTCAGGAAGTTCTGCAGCAAGGTGCAGCTTCTACAACTGAAATGACGAACGCAATTATTGCGGAATTGTAAAAGATAACAGAACTTCTTTGAAAAGGAGAAAACAATGGATATCAATGAATTATGGTCAGAATTGGCTTGGATCAAAGATGTTAATTTACGAGCAAAAGTTACCAAAACCTGGGAGCTTGCTTTAAAAAGAAGCGTTCTTACCGGAGAAGAACTGCAGAAAATCCCGTTTACGCTACTTTGCGGACCCGATCTAAAAGTTACTTTTATGGATCACAAACGCAGCGTAGTTCATATTGCTAAAGCTGCTGGAGAAAAAGTTAACGAATTTTATCACGGAGAACTTCCCGTGGATATGGATGTTCTTATCGCAGGAGCGATTCTGGCAGATGTTGGAAAACTATTGGAATATATTCTGGATGAAAATGGAAAAGCTATTCAGGGGGCATATGGGAAATATCTTCGTCATCCTTTTAGTGGTGTTTCCATCGCAGAAGAGTGCGGCGTTCCTGCTGAAGTCTGTCATATAATTGCCACACACGCCGGTGAAGGTAATATGGTAAAAAGAACCACTGAAGCATACATTGTTCATCACGCAGATTTTATGACGTTTCTGCCGTTTAAAGAAAGACTAAAAGTATAATTATAAATTTCAAATTACGAATTACAAATGAAAAAAGAAAATTTGATTGCAGTTAAGAGTTTCAAATTCGCAAAGCGAATATACTTACTCTATAAATTCTTGCTTGAAGAAAAGAAAGAGTATATTCTTTCTAAACAAATTCTGCGTAGTGGAACATCTATTGGTGCAAATGTAGAAGAAGCGATCGGAGCGCAATCGAAAAAAGATTTCATTTCTAAATTATCAATTGCTTATAAAAAAGCTCGTGAAACGCATTATTGGTTCAATTCAAAAATCAGCTAAGCAAAATTTAAATTCGTAAATCGTAATTCTTAATTAAATATAAAGGAGAAAAAATGGCTTTAACACTAATAGAAAAAATCTTGGCAAATCACTCTGATAAAGAAGTGGTAAAGCCGGGCGAAATAATAGACATTGAAATCGATGTGCGTGCTGCACGAGATTTCGGCGGTGCAAATGTTGTAAAAAATCTTATTAATAACGGATTGGAACTCGACGATGTTTCCAAAACATTTTTTACATTCGATTGCAACCCGACGGGCTCAGATCAAAAATATGCCGCAAATCAGCAATATTGCAGGATGTTTGCCCGGGAGAAAGGAATTAAAATCTATGATGTGAATGCCGGAATCGGAACGCATCTCGTCATTGAAAAAGGTTTGGCATTACCGGGAAGCACGGTTATTTCCACAGATTCCCACGCTAATATTCTGGGAGCGATCGGAGCTTTTGGACAGGGAATGGGAGATCGTGATATTGCTGCTGCCTGGGCAAGCGGAAAAAGCTGGTTCAAAGTCCCAAAATCTATTAAGCTTACATTAAAAGGAAAACGTCCCGAAAATATATATGCAAAGGATATTGTATTGAATCTTCTGCATAAATTCGGAGCAAATAAGCTTCTGGGTTGTTCTGTAGAACTCTATGGTGATGATGTTGAAAAACTGACGCTCGATGAAAGGATCACGGTTTCATCGATGGCAACGGAAATGGGAGCGATAATCATTTTAATCCCACCTTCAGATGAGATTTACAAATATTGTGAAGAGCGTTCCGGTAAGAAAATCGAAAAAATTTCTGCAGGTAAAGATGCAGATTATTTCCAAGAATACGAACTCGATTTCAGCAGTTTCATTCCAATGGTTTCTCGCCCCGGACATCCCGATGATTCAATAGATATAAACGAGGTATTTCAAACAAAAATTGATTCTGCATTTATTGGAAGCTGCACAAACGGAAGGATCGAGGATATGCGGGAAGCAGCAAAAATACTGAAACACAGAAAAGTCGCTCCAGGCGTTGTGTTGAAGATTGTTCCGGCAACCGATGAAATCTGGAACAAATGCCTGGAAGAAGGATTAATAGAGATTTTCAAAAAGGCAGGAGTTTTGGTTGGAAATGCTGGTTGCGCTGGATGTGCTGCTGGACAGATCGGGCAGAACGGACCTGGAGAAATTACGATAAGCACGGGGAATAGAAACTTTGCAGGAAAACAGGGGAAAGGAAAAGTTTATCTTGGGTCTCCGGCAGAGGTTGCTGCATCGGCTGTAGCGGGTTACATTACAACTCCCGACAGGATTCCTGAAAAACCTGCGGAATTTAAAGCTACCGGAGAATTTGAAAAACCATCAGTTTCTAAAAAGGAAAAAGTTGGCGAAAAACCTGTGATCATCGAAGGAAAAGTCTGGCTCATCGATCAAGATGATATCGATACCGATATGATCTTTCACAATCGTTATCTGACGATCACGGATATTACCGAAATGGGGCAATATACTTTTGATAACTTGGAAAGCTGGAAAGATTTTACGAAAAAAGCTGAAGCGAGAGATATAATTATTACAGCCAAGAATTTCGGTGCGGGAAGTTCACGTCAGCAAGCAGTGGATTGTTTCAAATCTCTAGGAGTGCAGGCAATTCTGGCAGAATCGTTCGGAGCAATTTACGAGCGAAACGCCATTAATGCCGCTTTCCCGATTCTTACTTATGAAAATATTTCTAATCTTGAATTGAAACAAAGAGATAAGATTCGAGTAGATTTTGAGAAAGGAATTTTAACTAATTTAGAGAATGATAAATCTGTGGAGATCAATAAGTTTTCTAGTGTTCAAACGGAGATTTATAAACGAGATGGTTTGTTGAAATAATTTGAAATTTCCAAAAGGAGACAAAATGGGAAAAACATTTGTAGAAAAAATATTAAACGCACCCAAAGGTGCGATAGTTTTTCGCAAACCGAATATTGTTCTTACACATGATAACACAGCAAGTATAAAGAACACGTTCAATAAAATGGGAGGAGAAAAAGTTTTTGATGCTAATCAACTTCTCGTGGTTCTTGACCACAATGCTCCACCTACCAATGCCAAACTTGCAAACCAGTATCAAACTATTCGTGATTTTGTGAAAGAACAAGGTATAAAAAAATTCCACGATGTGGGTGATGGGATTTGCCATCAGGTTATGAGCTATCACGCTAAACCGGGAATGATAATTGTGGGAAGCGACAGCCACACCTGCACAGCGGGAGCATTCAATGCACTTGCTGCTGGAATTGATAGAACGGAATCCGCAGGCATCTGGAAACGGGGTGAAACTTGGTTCCGCATTCCTGAAACAATGAAAATTACTTTGAATGGGAAACTTCAAGACGGCGTTTATGCCAAAGATATTTCGCTCTGGATCATCGGAATGATCGGTTCTGCCGGAGCGAATTATATGAGCATCGAATTTCATGGAGATGGTGTAAAAACTCTTTCCATTTCACAGCGAATGACCCTTACGAATCTTGCCTCCGAAATGGGAGCAAAAAATGCAGTTTTCCCACCTGATGAAGTTCTGGAAGATTTTCTGGAAGAGAAGATCGAGAACGGAATTTGGGCAGATGAAGATGCAATTTATGAAAAAGAAATTGAAATAAATCTGGATGAAATCTTCCCGCTGGTTGCAGCTCCACATCACGTGGACAATGTGAAAGCAATTTCCGAAGTTCAGGGAACAAAACTGAATCAGGGTCTTATCGGAACTTGCACAAACGGACGCTTGGAAGACATCAGAGTTGCTGCCGAAATTCTGGATGGAAAAAAAGTTGCTGCAAGCTTCCAACTTCTGGTAATTCCCGCTTCCAAAGAAATCTATCTACAAATGATCGAAGAAGGTTTGACCACGAAACTCATGAACGCAGGCGCCAGCGTGCTGGCAGTTTCATGCGGACCATGTCTGGGCACAGGTCAGGGAATCCCTGCGGATGGTTACACCGTGATTTCTACAGCAAACCGCAATTTTAAAGGTCGCATGGGAAACAAAGAAGCCAGGATTTTTCTGGCTTCTCCTGCCTGCGTTGCACATTCTGCGATCAAGGGCGAAATCACCGATCCTCGCGGAATCACAGCAAATGATGTTTTCCCATTTAAGAAAGAGCAAAGCTCTACTGTGGAGGTGAAAACTGATGATAATCGCAGAGCAGAAGCAACCTGGAATTATGCGGATGTGGATAATCTGAATACAGATCAAATGTTTGCTGGAAATTTGACTTACCAGGTTCTCAGTTCCGATCCGGAAGCTATCATGCCATACCTGTTTGTGGATTTCGATGAGAATTTCACTAAGAATGTACAATCCGGAGACGTAATTATTGCAGGTGAAAACTTCGGCTGCGGCAGTTCACGCGAACATCCCGCTGTAGGACTGGCTCATGCAGGAGTGAAAGCAGTTATCGTGAAATCTGTGAATCGAATTTTCTATCGTTCATCAGTAAATCAGGGGCTTCCAATTATTGTGATGCCGGAAGTTGTGGAACATTACAATGCAGGAGATAAAGTAGATGTGAGTTTG
This sequence comes from Candidatus Cloacimonadota bacterium, assembly GCA_030621085.1. GTDB lineage: Bacteria > Cloacimonadota > Cloacimonadia > Cloacimonadales > TCS61 > JACNIV01. The sequence goes on from JAUXIJ010000036.1 coordinate 8,046, forward strand.
GAAGGTGGAATTATCAAAGTGAATGAAAAAGAATTTAAATTCGCTCCGCTTCCAAAAGAATTGATGGCTATCTTTGAAGCAAAAGGATTAGTGAACTGGATTAAGAAGAATTAGTTGCTAGCAATAAGGAGCATAATCTATCAAACCTTTGGTAGGTGAGTTTAACCTTATAGGAGAGAAATCAAATGAATAAAAAACGAAATATTTCAGTAAACATTTATGAGAATATTTCTGAAAACATTGATAGATTAAATAAACTTTTTAAATCGAAGTTTGGATTTCCATTTATTGAACCGAAAAGCATCACCCTGATTTATGAATTTCTAAAACCTGTTAAAACTATGCAAGATTTGAATATCAGGTTAATGCAGTTTGGTTTATTGATTGATAGTATTCCAGAAAAGAAAATTAAAGATTATCTAATAAAACATCATAGAGAAATTAGAAACACTATAGATAAAAAGAAAATAAAACAAATAACGGACTCTGATGATATTGAATTCTATAAAAAACATTTTGAGATACAAAACAAGAATCCAATTTTTTTTGAAATTGAAGTATATAGGTCTTTAGAACTACTAACCTTTCTATTTACAAATGTATTAAGTAATTTTAACAAATCTGTTATTGAAGATTTAAGGTTTCTGAGATCTCTTCGAAACACATCGGAATTTGCACATGATTTATCACCTATAATAATCAATAAAAAATATCAAAGATTAGGGTTTATCTATCCATTAGATAATTCGAACATTAACTTCTTTTGGGATATTTTTTTGAAAATATTTAGCGAAAAATTGGATTATCTTGCAACTAAATTACATGAAGAAATTTCAAAAACATACAATGATGATATTATAGAATTTAAATCTGTTATAAATAAATCTGATTTTGCATTAGACGATGATATTTATATTAAATTCTCGATCGGAAACAAATCGAGTAAAGAAATTTACCTTCATGCATATCAATTTGAATTTATTTATAACGATTATATCCTTTATCGATGGAATTGGCATGTTTTTAATAAAGCAACAAGAGAAATATTACAGAAAGAAGGGTTAATAAAAAAAGATTGGGGGAAAGTCAAACCTGAACATTACAGTATTAAAAATTCAGGTAATTGGACAATGACAACAAGAATAATGTTTAAAATATCAAGTGAGATGGTCTTTAGAGTAGCTTCTGATAATTTTAAATTTAAAGTAAATGCAGATTAGTGCAGATAGATCATGATTGTAGGGATTGACCTCCGAGTAGTCGTATCTTCCTTGCTGGTGATTTAATACAGGAGATATAAAACAATGGTTGGAATTGCTGGATTTTTTGTAGGAATATTAATAATAATACATTTCTGGATGAATCGGCAGATTGATATTAAATGGAAGATCATTCTAACAGTAATGGCTATTATTTTTAGATTTGCACTTCCCGGAATTTGGTCAACTATCGGAACGGTTTTGGTTTTGATAATTATGTTTTTAATGTTAAGATGGAACGGTGTAAAAATACGGTGAAATTATGCTGAGACATTGTTGGGATTGATCACAATACTAAAAAAAAGAAGGAAAAATGAAGCTAATAACTTTAGTTATCATTCTGCTTTGTATTACACAGGTTTATTCAGATACAACGATTGAAAATTCAGAAACAAAACTGAAAATCTATATCGATTATTCTGACGGTGATTTGAATTATTTCCGTGAGGAGATAGCTAATGTGGATTTTGTCCGCTTCATACAGGAAGCGGCTGTTTACATTCTATTTTCAAAGCAGCGTACTGGCAGCGGAGGGCAAAAATATACAGTTGATTTCACCGGTCAGAAACACTTCGAGGGAATCGACGAATCATTGACATTTATTTTGGGAAAAGATGAAACCGATGATGATGAAAGACAAAAAAGCGTACACACGATCAAACTCGGGCTAATAAGATATTTTTCTCGAACAAATCTTGCCGATAAGATTACGATATCTTTTCCAATAGAACAAAAAACGGATGAGATCATAGATAGATGGAACAACTGGGTATTCGATATCGGTGTAAGTTGTTTCTTAAGTGGACAGGAAACTTCAAAATTTTTAAATTTCTGGGGTTCTATCTCGGCTGAAAGAGTAACGAAAGAAATTAAAACCGAATTTAGTCTTTTTGGCAGTTATAACAAGGATGAATTCGATTGTGGTGACGAAGTAATTAAAAGTTCATCGGACAGTAAAAGCTTCAACGCATCCGTGATAAAATCTATTAATGATCACTGGTCTTATGGACTTTGGTCATATATTTATGATTCCTCTTATAGTAATATTGATTTAAGCGTAGGCATTTCACCGGGAATTGAATATAATATTTTCCCATACTCAGAATCGAACAGGAAGCAACTACGTTTGCAGTACAAACTTCATCCGGGATTTGCAGATTACCACGAAGAAACTATTTATGAAAAATTATCTGAAAAAACTCTGAAACATTCTTTTACCACCGAGATCGAATATATTCAATCTTGGGGTTCCGTGAGTGCAAGCATAATTGCTTCTCAATATCTAATTATCGATGATCTGATTTTGAATAGTTATGAAAAAAATAAATTAACTTTATACAGCGATATTTCCTGGAAGATATTTAAGGGACTTTCTTTTGAACTATGGGGAAATGTATCACGGATACATGACCAATTATCAATTTCAGCCGGAGATGTTTCCACAGAAGAACTGCTTTTGCATAGAAAAGAACTTGAAACTCAATATTCATATTTTGCATCTATCGGACTCAGCTATTCGTTTGGCTCTATTTATAATAATATTGTTAATCCAAGATTTGGTGATTAGTAAAAACATAAACAAGACTTGACTCGCAGTGAAGTGAAACGAACATGAGTCGAGAATTGCATGAATGAAGTAAAGGATATGTAATGGAAGAATCTAAAAAAAAATATATCGGAGCCACCGCGATAATACTGGCGGCTACTATGTGGGGTTTTGACGGTGTTGTCCTTACTCCACGCTTGTACAATCTAAACGTTGGCTTTGTAGTTTTTATGCTGCATTTTGTACCATTTGTATTAATGAATACATTTCTCTTTAAGGAATATAAAAGACTTAAAGAGTTTACGAAAGCAGATTTTCTGCTTCTTGGTGGAATTGCTTTTTTTGGTGGAGCGCTGGGCACCCTGGCAATCGTTAAAGCTCTATTCCTGGTGCGCTTTGATCATCTTTCGATAATCGTACTACTGCAAAAACTTCAACCAATATTTGCCATCATATTAGCTGCAGTTTTCCTGAAGGAAAAAATTAAACGTAGATTTATCTTTTGGGCATTCTTAGCCATTATCGCCAGTTATTTCTTAACCTTTGGGTTCAAAAAACCTAACATGAGTGAAGATGCTCCATTGATCCAGGCAGCCCTGTGGGCGCTGGTAGCTGCCTTTTCATTTGGCAGTGCTACTGTTCTGGGGAAAAAAGCTCTAACAAGATTACCTTACTACACTACAAACTTTTTCAGGTTCGGATTTACTACTTTGATGATGTTGATCTACGTTATTATTATAAATAAGCTGGGAGAATTTCAAAACGTTACTTCCACTAACTGGCTTTTTTTCCTGATCATTGCAGTAACTACCGGCTCCGGTGCTATCTTCCTGTTCTATTTCGGATTGAACAAAGTGAAAGCCATGGTCTCAACCATCTGTGAATTATTCTTTCCTGTTTCTGCCATTTTTTTCGATTATTTTATTAATGGTCATTTGCTGACCGTAGTGCAATGGATCAGTGCAATTATCATGATAACGGCTATAGTTGAAATAAGCTATAAACGAAAAAAAGTGCGATGATAAAAATTATATTCATATTAATTTTATCTGGGATATTTATTGGAATTTCAGCAGATCCTGTCACGCTTCCCCAAAAAGAAGGTCATGTCTTCAGTAATTTGAAAGATGAATATAAACTGGTGAGTTATTATCTTTCAAGAAATCAGAAAAAGTATTACAAAAAACTTGATGAAGAGAGCAAATGGAAATATCTTTCGGCTTTCTGGGGAGCACAAGACCAAAATTCAGAAACAGAGGATAATGAGTTTCTATTAGAAGTCATAGCCAGAATTGAATATTCCAATAAGCATTTTTCGCATTTTACTAAAGGCTGGGAAACTGATATGGGCAGAATTTATATCAAGCACGGTGAGCCATTTGAAATTTTGGAACTAAATACCGGACTATACGCTAAGTCTACACCGAAAGATTATCAGATCTGGAAATATAGGATATCATGGTTTCAGACATACTTATTTATCGATCTTCAGCAACACGGTAATTATAGGCTTATTTTCAGTGATGGTTTTGAAGAAGAAGGCTCTTATGAATATTGGGAAAGATATCTTGGCTATATATTTGATGTAAGATTATTACAATGAAGGAGATAAAATGAGTAAGATGAAAAAAATTCTATTTATAATTGTTTTGTCTGGAATATTTATTGGTATTTCAGCAGATCCAGTTCCAACTCCTAAAAAAGAAGGACATGTTTTCAGTGACCTGGATGACGAATATAAGCTGGTACATTATTTCTTAACTTCTAATCAAAAAAAATATTACAAATCATTGGAAGATGATGGAAAGAAACACTATCTGGAAGCATTCTGGGCTGCTCAAGATACTAACCCTGCAACAGAGAGAAATGAGTTTTTAGAAGAAATTAAGATCAGGATTGCCTACTGCAATAGTCATTTTTCTCATTTCAATCCTGGCTGGACAACAGACCGTGGAAGAATTTATATCCGGTACGGTGAACCGTACGAGATCATGAATGAGACTACCAGTATGAATACTAAGTATGCACGAAAAGATTACCAGATATGGAAATACAGAATAACAGAATATTTAACATATATCTTCATGGATCTTCAGCAACATGGCGATTACAGGATGATCTACAGTAATGGTGATGATTTTGAAGGTTCCTGGGCAGATTGGCATATGTACCTGGGAGAGGATTTTAATGAAGGAATTCTATACTAAATTTATAAATAGGGAGTAAATTATGAAAAAGATTTTAATATTAATTTTAGCTATTGCCATCTGGAGAGCTAAAATATTGCTCTGTGGATTAGTACTAAAAATCGGTTTTATAAAGAAATTATTGGACTCTGTAGAATGGCTGAATAGTTCGCATATTGTACAATTCTCTATGCTGATCATCGCTGTTCTATTAATTATAATTATCGGAAAAAATAAATTCTCGAATTTCGGCTTTAAAGGTGCTCCTGTAAAGGTAGTATTAAATTCCATTCTTCTGGCATTTGGTGTATCGTTAGTTCTCTTTCTGGCAAATGGAATTTACATGAATATCACATCTTCAGTTGCATCTTCACAGGTTTCGTTTTTGGAAAGTAATTTCCTGAGCAGGATTATATTGATATGGATAATTGCCAGCTCTGTAGAAGAAATATTTTACCGGGGTTTCCTGCAAACTTACCTGGAACCATTGAAAGATATCGGTTTGAAATTGGGAAAAGTTTATTTGAGTCTGCCGGTAATGCTGACTGCATTAATGTTTGGATTCATGCATCTCTGTCTGAAAGGAATGCTGCCCTGGATTATGGTGCGGTTCATCATTTTGAATGCTACCATCCTTGGACTGATAGCAGGCTATTATCGCGAAAAAACAGGCAGCCTGATCCCTGCATATTTTGTTCATCTCACTTTTAACGTGGTAGGAATGATGATACCACAGATCATGATGATGGTTCAAACATAGAATTATCAGTGAAACAGGAGAATATAAAAAATTGGGAAGCATTTACGATCAATCGGCAGTTATTCCATTTCAAATAAAAAATAAAGAAATAAGGATATTACTTATTACTTCCCTGAAATCCAGAACGTGGATTTTCCCGAAAGGTTTCATTGAAGATGAACTATCGGCACAGCAATCGGCAGAAAAGGAAGCATATGAAGAAGCCGGGATCGAAGGGCAGGTGCTCGATCTTCTGCTCGGTGAATACAAATACAACAAATGGGGTGGAACCTGTCATGTAAAGGTTTTTCCCATGCACGTTACTAAGATCTTTGATGAATGGCCTGAAGACGATCTGCGCAAACGTAAATGGATGCCCTTGAAAAATGCGGGTGATATTGTTGAGAAAAGCGAGTTGCAAATGCTTCTAAAAAAGTTTAAAAAAAATATTAAAGTAATCATATCTTTAATTACGGATTATTCTTAAGATCATAATATTTCAATCGGATATCATAGATCCGGTAAATCAGAGGAAAGCAGAACGATGCTTCATTCTTACAGTTCAAAGATCAATATTCAGTTGAAACCCCAATTACCTGCAGGACAGGCTTTAAGAAAGATCTATCGTTATTTATTACAAATAATGAAGAAAAATGAGAATGGCATTATTAATGATATCGATACAGAGTTCTTACATGACTTCAGAGTATCTGTCCGGCGAACACGATCAGCATTGGGTCAAATAAATAACATCATGGATAAGAACATCGTACAAAAAGCAAAAAGGGATTTTTCCTATTTAGGTCAATCGACAAATCGATTGCGCGATATCGATGTTTATTTACTTAAAGAAGATCAATACAAAAAGATGCTTCCGGAAAACAGGCGGGACTATCTAAATCCTTTTTTTGAAGATCTGAAGCGTCAGAAAAAAACAGAAAACATATTGGTAAAAAAGTTATTAAAATCTGTAAGATATAAACGAATAATGAATGAATGGGAATTTTACCTGAATAAAAAAATATATGCCAGAAACCTGACAATTACAGAAAAACAACCAATCATCATTGTTGCTCGAAAAGTTATCTGCGAGAGAAATCAGAAAATGCTGGAATTCGGGAAGAATATATTAATAAATCCCTCAGATGAATTGCTGCACCAGTTGAGAATTGCAGGTAAAAAATTGCGATATCTTCTGGAATTTTTTAGTTCGCTTTTTCCTCAAACCCAAATGCAAATTTTAATAAAGAAATTGAAGAAATTACAGGATAACCTGGGAGATTACCATGACCTGGCAGTACACCAGGAAATGCTAAAAAAATTTGCAGAACAATTGGCCACCCAAGAAAATAGAGAAAAAGAAACGATCCTTACTCTTGGAATTATAACCATGAAACTAAACGAAAAACAGGAATTGGTAAAGAAAGATTTCTTTGAAACCTTTCGCATTTATTCAGCACCGGAAATACAAAAGATCTTTCACGATCTTTTTTATGATTCAATGTTGCAGGAATGATGATGCCGCAGATTATGATGATGGTGATGAAGGGATAAAGTTACGCTTGAAAGGAATAGAATTACTTAACCGAATGTTTCAATTCCCGATCGATCCTATCTTTCAAGAATATTTTGATTAACGATTGATATGGTACATCTTTTTTATTTGCGATCATTTTTATTTCATCTAAAATGAATTCCGGAAGCCGTAAAGAAATTGTCTTGGTTGAAGGTTTTAATTTTGAGAGTGTTACTTTTTCTGCTTTTCTCCAATCAATGTATTGAGAAGAATCTGCCTTTGCCCAGAATTCTCTTTCTTCATCTTCATTTTTAAATTTTGGAATACTTTTATGTTTACTCATCATATACTTCCTTTTCCTTTTTATTCATATCTCTTGCTGATATAATACGAATTAATTTATTTCTAATTGTGAAGACCATAAATAATAATCGTTCAGTATCAGTTTTACCAAGTACAAACCATCGTTTTTCAATTTGAGAATGCTTTGTGTCATCCGCAACAATTAATGGCTCATTGAAAAACACCTGTTCACATTCACTTCGTGCAACCTGATGAAGAATCCAGTTTTTCTCTGAATTTCTTTCATCCCAATCAAATCCTTCACAATTTAATAGCAACTCACTCATACTTTTGTATATTTCTGAAATATACATTAATTGTCAATATTTTTTATTATCGCGAGAAAACAGGCAGCCTTATCCCAGCTTATTTTGTGCATCTCACCTTTAACGTGGTGGAAATGGGATTACCGCAGATTTTGAAGATTGTGATGAAGGGGTGATAAGCAAGTTTATTAGTGCTTTGGAGTACAGCGTTGTTGCTGTCCGTTGCAGCGAATAGTTTGTCCCACTTTTGATCATTTAAATTATCCTTCCCTGTGGACAGCATAATTTAAAATAAAATTTCATGGTTTTATCCCTTGTAGCCAATAATTTAGTCAAGAGTGCATAGATACAGTAATCTAAATCAATATTGTCATTTATCATTTTTTTTGCAAGTTGATTATTATTATGTGAACCATATTTTCTAATAAATTCAATTTCGGACATTAGATGAATTTGGAGCCATTTGAATAAAACCCAATTCGAATTAATAATCTTTGGTAAATCTAAATTTATCTTATAAATGTCATCATAAACACTGAGAATTAATTTTTCTTCCTTGCTGATACTATTAAAATAGGTAGAATAATTTTTATGATTTCCTCCTGGTTTTTTGTCTTTAAGGTCTGTAAAAAGTGTTTCAATATATAAGCATCCTTCTCTAAAGTAATTTAAACCAGTAACCTCATAATGATCATAAAATGCCTGAAGGTGATTTTTATCAGAACCTTGAAACTCGAAATTTTTTTCTATTACGTATTTAAAAAAATGCTCATCGAAATCCAGTAATTTTGAAGAAAGCGGTAAACATGAAGTGTTATTTGTTATTTCATCCTTTATAAGACTTCCTATCGGTTCAATTAATTTTACCGAATCTTTTATTGAGAATAATTTTTTAATCGCATTCTTGGATTTGTTTTTTTCCTCACTTGTAAATAATTCATAACCAAGCGTGGATGTAAAAAGAAGAAATTTATCACGAACAATTTTTTTAAGTTCTTGCTCATTTATACCAATCAACCAACTTTTATCTACAACGACGAGTTCTATATTATCTGTCATAATAGAAATCTGGGTCTAACATATGATATACTGCCCAAATTAACAATACATAACATTATTTTTTCCTTATTAGAAGACTTTGTCAAGACAGCTGAATAAATTTTAATATCAAATGAAAAAGATTTCGTTATCTTGATTCGACCATTCGGAATATTTAAGTTTTTCTTTCAAAATCGTTGATTAGTGTAAATATAGTTGCGACCGCCCCAATAGCAGTAGATTTAGATAATGTGTCCTTCTTCGATTTTTCTCTTTGCAAATGGACAAGATTTCTAAAATGTCTGAATGAATCAGATAATTTACTGATTGCTGATTTTAATAATTTATTTTCAACACAAGCATCAAGGTATTTTTCGAATGTTTCTCCTTTGGATTTAATTTTATGTGATTCCAGATAAAAACGAAGTAATTCTTCAATTATTCCGCCAGAGAGAATTACTGCTGGTTTATTAAAACCGTTTTTTGCTAAATAAAATGCTTGTCCAACATCCCTAAAGATAATATTATGCTTAAATTTTTCTTTAACAAAATTTATTCTTTTTCCAAATTGTTTTTTATTGATATTATATTCAGTTTCAATTAACTCCCATATGCTTTTTTCATTATATAAATCACTCATCGTTTTTTTCCCCTCATTAATATTTTCAGGACTTTTATCTTCTTCCCAAAATTCTTCAATTTCTTCAATCATTGAATTAAGAAGAACCTTTGTATTTTCTAAGTCATTTTGAAAAACTGTAATACGTTCAATAGGTGACCATGGTCCTAATTTACTGGGGTAATAATCTATTCTCTTTAATTCCTTTATATTCTTTGAATTTTTACCGAAGATATGTTCTAATGTTATTTCTGTTTTTCTTTTCCACCTTTTAAATTCAGGACTTTCTAATGTATTAGGTTCATTTTTTAAAGAATCAATCTTATCTACCAAGCCTTTCAATTTTTGAATTGCTTCTTCTTTATTGATTTTGCTCATTCTGATACTCCAATTTTTGTTTTTACCTTTTCAATGTCCATTTGATTCTATTTTTTGAAATTAAACTATATATTAATCTGCGATCTTGCTTCATAATACGTAACTCCGATAAATTAGATTAGCATTCCAATTTCATACAACAAAAGAGCATTTTCTAATTTATTTGTCAAATGAAAAACTTATATCTGCCTGCTAAACCTTGAAAATGTTTAAAAGATTTCTCTTCTTGCTGAACCTTTTCAACGGTTTCTTCTACCTGATTCAACCGTTCCGAAAGTTTATGTGAAAGAATACCTTTGTGTGTAAACTGTTCTGACCTGTCGGGCGTATCCGATAGTTGCCGGAGAAGACTGAAGATTCATGCAAAAGGATATTTCTGTGTGTAAACCTATGATGATGGTGATGAAGGCTAACGACAGAGTTCAACTGCATTTTGGAACATAGTGGAAAAATGACAGGTAGAACAATTTACTATGCCAGATTTATAGCTCAACATTTACTAGCTTACCATTTCGATTAAGGTGAAACACATCTAAATCATTTGCCAAAAAAAGATTTCCATCGTAGAACTCTCTTGCCTCATTCTCTACATCTTTAATTGATGACTTAGTAGTATTTACACTTTGGTAGCGTGGACTAAAATGGGTCAACACTAAATTTGGGATGGACAGTTCTTTTGCAAACAGAGAAACCAATTTAGCAGAACTATGCTGTGCTTTCGTCATTTTCTCTGCCACCTTATAAGTATATGTTACCTCATGTACTAATACTTGGGCTGACTTAGAACACTCTGAAAGTAACCATGGATCATCGTTGTCTCCACTCACAATAATTTTTCTTGGCTTTCTTTCTTCCAATAGATAATCTTGACTTTTTAGTTTTTGGCCACCTGGAAGTAAAACATCTTCTTTATTTTGCAGATAACCCCAGGCAGGTCCCGGTTCAATACCTTCTTTCTTTAATTTTTTAATATTGAGTTTGGGTTTAATGTTTTTTTCAATAAAACCAAAAGCATATGAGGATACTCGATGTGATAAATTAACTACTTCAATATCAAATTCTTCAACTTCAATAAATTTAGAAATATCTTCAATACATATAAAATTTATTTCGTAAGAAAGCCTCGTTTGAGTTACTTTTTGTGCGTTTTCTAAAAAACTTTTAAGAGCACCTGGAGCAATGATAGTCAAAGGGTCAGTTCGACCTGACGTTGCTGTACTTGCCAGTAATCCAGGAAGACCATAGCAGTGATCTCCATGTACATGTGTAATAAAGATGGCTTGTAAATTATTCAAGGTTAAACTAGTTTTTAATATTTGATGTTGTGTACCTTCACCGCAATCTACAAGATTCCATGACTTTGAATTTATCATTTTGATTGCGATACCAGATACATTCCTTGTTCTTGTAGGTGTTCCTGATGATGTACCCAAAAATATTATTTCCATATCATCCTATATTTTGGTGTTATATTTAAGGGCATAATGGGCTCAGCCCGATGGAACTGATGTCAGCGTCAGCTCCATCGTACATTATCCTGCTTAAATTAACAAAACTTAACATTATTTTTCCTTTTTAATGTGATTTAGTGTAACGATTTATTAGACGGATTTCTGTAGAATACAAAAAAGATGGTATGCACCTGTTCTTGCATTGTCGGTTTTGGATTTAGATATCATTAATGCTCTCCTGAGTTTGTTCAAAACCAAAAATCCAGGAATTGACTTAATTGCTTCCTTAATCTGTGTTTTGATATTTTGATCCTTGGGTGATTGCTTGTCAATTCCATTAAGTGCAGGAAAGTCTAATAATTCCAGATGTGTAACTCGTAAATTTAATTGCCTGGCTATGTAGATACAACTTTCTGTGGTGAGGTATTGCATATGTTCAAGATCAACCCTGAATGTTATTGGATTGTCTTCATTCTTTGTAATATCACCGTTTGGTGTCCAAATTAGCAGAAAACCTTTCTCATTAAGTAAATCGGTAGCTCTCTTAAATAAAGCCATTGGATTCAAAGGATGCTCTGCGAGATCATTCATCATAATGAGATCATATTTAGTTTCGTCCTCGATATCATCCAAAGTCCCTTTGTGAATATTTTGAATCCCAATTGCCTTAGCATATTCGATTGCTTTTTCATCAAGTTCTACACCATATGTAGTTGCCCCGAGTTTCATAAATCCATACAATAACTGCGCTCTTCCGAATCCAACATCAAGAATCTTGGAACCTTCAATAGGCATAAGTGAAATTATTTCTTGAATCCGAGGATCTGCAAATGGATCTATACTTTGATAGGTACGAATTAAGTTTTTAGTAGATCGACTTTGTGCTCTTCGATGACTCTCATCATATGTTGCATAGAACGAAGATAGTTGCTGATAAGATGGTGCTGGTGATATATAAAAAGTATTACAATTATTACAGAGTCGAACATTCAAAGAATCTGGTCTAATGTACTTCATATCTGCATCAGTGGAATTACAGATAGGACAATATCTTTCAAGCAAGTCGTTGTGATCCCAATTAGGAATTCTATAATCGAGTGGTGGTAGTTTCTTTATCATTGAACATTATCCCCTTTATTATCCAACCTCGCAATCAACTGCAAAATTCTTATTATAATACTCTTAGTCTGCTTAACATTGCATTCAATTTACTTAGCAGAAAAGTATTATTGGAATTTATTTGTCAAATTTTTCTTTCACAAATCCAATCACTTTCTCTGCATTTAATTTTTGGTTATCTTCATCAAGTTCTAAGGAGATAACAGTTTGGTCTTTCCTTTTCCCAAGCCCGTATGTGTAAGTTTTATCATAATAAGATAGAACAATATCGATGGCGGTTCGGAAGTCGCCTTTCTCAACAGCCTCGATAGCTTTCCTAGTATCCAGTCCACCCAGCCGGCGGGAAATATTTATGATAGAATCTATCAGGGGTTTTGTGTCGAATCCGGTATATTCTTTCATTAAACGTTCAACGCGTTTTTTCTTATCTAATTCCAGTTTGATCACATTCGCAGTGCGCATTTGTTTAAACAGCGGGTCGGGGATGCGGACTTTTCCAATGAGTTGACTTTCATCTTCCAGCCAGATACGTTTGCTCAAGTCGAGCTTCTTCCAATATTCAAAAAGATTATTTTCGAATTGCTCGGTGGTTGGCTGCTCTTCCTGTCCCAAAGCACCGAAAGCAGAACCTTTGTGATGGGCGATCTTTTCCAGATCAAGTATCTGCTCTCCCAGTTTCCCGATTTCCATGAGTATCTCGGTTTTACCGCTGCCGGTCATTCCACCGATGATTATCAAATCTGCTTTTTTTTCAAAACTCTGACGAATATGATTTCGGTATGATTTGTAACCACCGTTTAAAATATGAACTTTATAACCATCTGCCTGGAAAAGCTTTGCCATGCCGGCACTTCGGAGTCCACCCCGCCAGCAGTAGATTAGAATTTCTTGTTTGTTTGGAACGATCTTATGCAGTTCATCGAGATAAAAATCGGTTTTAACAGCCACAAAATCCAGCGCTTCCTGCAATGCTGTATCGCGGCTTTCCTGTTTGTATTTTGTACCGACTATCGCTCTCTCTTCATTGGAAAAAAGCGGAATATTGAAAGCTGAAGGAATATGCCCTTTTCGGAACTCATCCGGTGTTCGCACATCGATGATAGGCAGTTGATTTGCAATTCCGTTTAGCTCCCCTTTAGAAGGGGAGATTAATAGGGGTTTATTCCAATAAGAAATTGAATGCATCAAATCATCCATGATATGATACTATTTTACCAATATCTCTTCCAGAACTTCCAGCCGTCCTTCCGGTGCATCAGGAGCATCGGCATAAGGTTTAATTCCCAGTAATTCACAGATCAATGGATAGACATGGATATTTTCAAATGTTCCGATCTTATAATTTGATTTTATACGTGGTCCCATTGCATAAAAAATTCCATGCATATTTTTTATTGCTGGATCATAACCATGTGTACCCTTAAGGCGGATAATTGAACCTTCGCTTTTAGTCATTATTCGCCAGCCTTCATCTGCAACTAACACAAAATCACCGGTATTTCTATTAACAAAATGATATCGTGCGGGAACTTCATCAGGTCTGTATGCTTTGAGATGTTCAACGTTTTTAAGCTGCTTATCCATTTGATCAATAATGGTATCATCTTTTTGTTTCAGATGGATCTGCATAACAGGTCCGCCGCCGTAAGTAGAGAATGCATCCATATCGGAAACAAGATCATCCAAATAGATAATTCTATCATGACTTATCGTTGTCATTCCGTGATCGCTAACAAGAACCAGATTGATCTCATCAGCAATATCCAGTTTTTTTATTCCATCCAGGATATACCCCAGCAGATCATCCATGTTTTCAATTACGGAGATAATTCCTGAACTTTCAGGACCAAATCTATGACCGGAAGAATCTGGTTCATGGAAATATAACATTACCAAATGGGGTCTGATCTCTTCCGGTAATTGCAGCCAGATCATTACAGAATCAACCCGAGCTTTGAAGGGGAAGTTATGGTCGTAATATTTTAAGATCGAGGGTAGATAACCTTTTATCGGGGCTTCCGAACCAACCCAGAAATAGGAAGCTGAACAAACATTCTGACGCTCGGCAGTTACCCAGATGGGTTCAGCTTTATACCATTTGGCATCTTGAACTTTAGAATTATCACCGATTTTATAAACTTCCTTGAACTCATTATCATAAAATCTATTTGCGGTTATCATATTTGTGGCGGCATAAGCTCCTGTTGCCAGTGCATAATGATTTGGAAATGTTTTGGAAGGGAATACCGACTGCATGGATTCAGCTTTTACTCCGTTATCTCTTAGAAAATCAAGATTTGGTGTTTCTGTTTTTGTGTCATAATCATATCGGAAACCATCGAATGAAATCATGAGCACATAAGGTTCACCTGCAAATAAACAGAGAGAAAATGCGACCAATATCCAGATAAAGATCAAACGATTTAATGCGATTTTAGAATTCATATCAGCTCCTTAAAATTTACTTCAGACTTCGTCCCCCTTGTAAGGGGGATACAGGGGGTTTGCTTTGACTTTTCTTTATTGCTAAAATATTTAACTAACCCCTCTTAAGTCTCCCCTTCCAAGGGGAGCAGAATTATATTGGAATTCAGTATAATACTAAATCATACTACTATTTATATCCCAGCCAGCTCTTCTTTTACAAAATCTACCAGTTTCTTCACATATCTTTTAGAAAAATCAAATTTAACTCCGGCAGCTTCATAAAGCTCATTAACCGGTTTTGTGTATCCCAACGACAGAAAGTTTTCATATTTTTTCAGCGCTTCTTCTTTACCGGAAGTTTTGTAATTTTTGTAAACTGAAAGAGCGCCAAGTTGACTCATACCATACTCGATATAATAAAAAGGAACTTCAAAGATATGTAATTGGAATAGCCACATGATCTTTTTAAAGTCTTCCAGTCCGTTCCAATCTACACCGGAAGCAAAGCGGTTCATCAGTGAAACAAAATATTCTTCTCTCTCTTCCACAGTGTGGTCGGGATTCAGATATATCCAATGCTGAAAAGCATCCACTATCATGCACCAGGGCAAGAAGCCCACTGCTTCTTTCAATTGGTCGCGCTTTGCTTTTTTAAAGTCGGCTTCGTCTTTGTAGTATACATTCCACAGATCCATCGAGATGAACTCCATACTCATGGAAGCCAGTTCGGCGATCTCACTGGGAGTTCCTTTATAGGGATCGAGCTTGATATTTTTCATGGCAAATGTATGCATGGCATGACCTGCCTCGTGCAAAAGCGTTACCACATTGCGATGCAATCCCACAGCATTCATAAAGATAAAAGGGGCACCTGTCTCCTGCAGAGGATAATTATAACCTCCGGGAGCTTTCCCTTTCCTGTTTTCCAGATCCAGGAATTCGGAATTTTTCATCAGATTCAATCGGATACCAAATTCAGGTTTGATCGTATGTAATATGTCGATCCCCTTGTCGATAAATTCATCGATCGTCTTAAATGGTTTCAAAATTTTGCCATCCAAGTCTACAGAAGTATCCCAGGGACGAACGGAATCCACTCCAAGAACTTTCTTTCTTTCTTCGGTCAATTCTTTCAGGAAGGGCATCACTTCTTTTTCCACAGCATCGTGGAATTTTGTAATATCTGCCGGAGCATAAGAGAAGCGTCCTTTTGCCTGATGCATATAATCTCGGTAATTATCGAATCCGGCATTTTTTGCTTGCTGAATGCGGAGTTCTTTCATCTCATCGAAAAGTTCATTGAATTCATCCCGCATTTCCATCATCTTATCTATACGTAATTGCCACACTTCTTTACGTACTTTGCGATCCTGATCTTTCAGGAAGGGAGCAAGCTGGGAAAGCGTTTTTTCTTCACCTTTATATTTTACAGTAAGCTTGGAGAAAGCTGAACCATATTTGTTGGCCAACTCCTTTTCCTTTACCTGCAGAGGTATGTTCTTTTCACGATAAAGCTCGATATCATTGGAAATGATCTTGTTTAAAAGAGCGTATTTCTCTTCATCTAATTCCTTGCGATAAGGGCTGTCATAAAACTTCCTGTTAAACTTGAAATCGTAAGGTTTGCATTTAGCAATGACACTGGCATAAAAATCGTTGAATTTCTTTTCGTTCTCCGGCTTGTCTGCAAAACGCGTCATAGTTATATATCGCCAGGCCATTTCTTCCGCAAGTATATCGGAAAGCTCTCCCACTTTTTCCAGGAACTTAATCAGTTCATCAGCAGAATTGATCTCTTCTGCTTCCAGCTTTTTCATTTCTTTTTTCACGTTCTCCCATTTGGTGACATCGAGATCTTCCGGGAAATATAACCTTTTACCTTTAACTATTTTTTCTTTTGTATAGTTCATAAATAACATCTCCTTTTCCAACTGACTTCAAATATCCATCGAAGATTTTGACGGTTTGAATTCTGACAAGTTTTTTCCCAATATCTGGATTTCTTGTTTACTATCATGGAAGAAAATTCCACTTGACTCAATATCTGATAATAAAGTATAGACTATAAAGCATATTTAAATGAAGGACAGGAAAATGGATATTTTGAACATCACTGAAATAATAAAAAAAGATGAAGTTAAATTTGTACAGTTACAATTTACCGATTTATATGGGATTGTTAAAAGTTTAACGATTCCTGTAAAACAGCTTCCCGATGCATTAAAAAATGGCGTCTGGTTCGATGGTTCTTCTATCTTGGGTTTTTCCCGGATATGCGAAAGTGATATGTATCTCAAACCGGATATTGATACTTATGCAGTAATTCCCTGGCTGCATTCCGAATACGGAAATACTGCCAGATTTATCTGTGATGTTCATACACCGGATGGTAAACCTTTTGAAGGTGATCCCAGGTTTATCCTGAAAAAAGCAATTACAGAAGCAAAGAAGATGGGGTTTACTTTTAATACCGGACCGGAAATGGAATTTTTTCTTTTCAAAACGGACAACGGACTTTCTCCACTTCCGCACGATACTGCCGGCTATTTTGATCTGACAACAGATGAAGCTTATGATATTCGCCGTGAAATGAGCGTGGCTTTAGAAAAATTTGGCATCGAGATCGAAACCACTCATCACGAAGTAGCAATCGGTCAGCACGAAATTTCCTTTAAATACAGCGATGCACTGAAAACGGCAGATAATGCGATCACACTTCGTTTCGTTGTGAAAGCAATTGCCCAGAAACACGGACTTCACGCCACATTTATGCCCAAACCCATTGCAGATGTGAATGGTTCCGGAATGCACGTTCATCAAAGTTTGTTCGATATTAAAACAGGAAAGAATGCTTTCCATAATGAAAAAGACGAATATAAATTATCGAAGATCGCATACAATTATGTTGCCGGGCAATTAGCTCATATCAAAGGGATGAGTGCGGTTCTTTCTCCCACAGTGAATTCCTATAAAAGGCTGGTTCCCGGTTATGAAGCTCCTGTCTATATCTGTTGGGGAAGAACGAACCGGTCTGCACTGATCAGGGTCCCCAGCTCGTTTAAGGGAAATCCCGATTCTACGAGAGTGGAAATAAGAAGTGCCGATCCAAGCTGCAATATCTACCTGGCTTTTGCTGTAATGCTGAAAGCCGGTTTGGAAGGTATCAGGAACGATCTATCCGCACCAAAGCCATTAGAAGAAGATCTTTATCTTTTCAATTATGAGAAGTTGAAGGAAATGGATATCGATACGATCCCTCCAACTTTGTGGCAGGCATTACGAATGTTAAAAAAAGATAAAATAATGAAAAATGCTCTAGGAAAACATACTTTCGAAAAGTATCTGGAAGCAAAGATCAAAGAATGGGATGAATACAGCATCCAGGTAACTAAATGGGAAATAGATAAATATTTAAAAATATATTAGAAAGGTAAAAAATGAACTTTCAGGACATTATTTTAAAATTGCAGCATTACTGGGCAGAAAACGGATGTAATATTCTTCAGCCGTATGATGCAGAAATGGGAGCAGGAACTTTTCATCCTGCCACTTTTTTTGGAGCTCTGGGTAAAAATTCTACTGCAATAGCTTACGCTCAACCCTGTCGCAGACCCAAAGATGGTCGTTATGGAGAAAACCCCAACAGGATGCAGCATTATTACCAGTTTCAGGTGATCATCAAACCGTCTCCCGATGATATACAAATTCTTTATCTTAAAAGTCTACAGGCAATTGGCATTGAAACAGAAAAACACGATATTCGTTTTGTGGAAGATGACTGGGAATCTCCCACTCTAGGTGCCAGCGGACTGGGCTGGGAAGTATGGTTGGACGGCATGGAAATTTCTCAATTCACATATTTTCAACAGGTTGGCGGGATCGAAGTTTTCCCGATAAGTGTAGAACTAACTTATGGATTGGAACGGCTGGCAATGTATATCCAGGATGTGGATGATTTTAAAGACCTAAAGTGGAACGATACAACAAAATATGGTGATCTGTTCTTTGATAAAGAAGTTGAGTTTTCTGAGTTTAACTTCAAACTTGCAGATGTGAAATCTCTTTTTGCTTCCTTCAAAGATCATGAAAAACAGCATGGAATGTTGATCGAAAAGGGACTGGTCTATCCTGCTTATGATTATCTGCTCAAGTGTTCTCACACTTTCAATCTTCTGGATGCACGCGGTGTTATCAGTGTTACGGAGAGGGCAGCATATATTGGCAAGATCCGTACAATGGCAAAGAAATGTGCGCTGCTTTATATTGAGAAATATAGTAAATAATCAATACTAAATGAAAACCTTTGAGAAAGTTACTCCTTTCATAAAGAAGAATATCTCAAAACTTTTTTTTGGATTATTCCTCATTGTTATCATCGATGCCGGACAGCTCTATACCATCAAGATAATGCAGAAGGCTATCGATAGCATCGGACGGGAAGGATTTACCGCAAACAGCCTGCTGTATGCTTCTCTTTTCATCGTGGGAATAACAGCTCTCATTACATTGCTCAGGTATTTTTGGCGCATTGCTCTTATCGGCACTGCTTGGAAAATTGACCGCGACTTGCGGCAAATGTACTATAACCACTTGATGAAGCTTTCGGCAAATTTTTATAATAAAACTAAAACCGGCGACTTGATGGCTTATGCCACCAACGATATGAATGCCATCCGTATGCTGATCGCCTTTGGCTTTGTGGTGGGTGTGGATATCCTGGTAATAGCTATTGTTTCACTCTTTTTTATGGTTGATATCAGCCTGCGACTTACTTTGCTGGCTGTTATTCCAACACCTTTTTTGAGTATTATTATTATCTATTTTGGTAAACGGATCCATGCCAAGTTCAGGAAAGTGCAAAAGACATTTGCCACTATGTCCGGTAAGGTTCAGGAAAGCATTTCCGGAATTCGCGTGGTGAAAGCTTTTGTGCAGGAGGAAGCAGAACTGGAAAAAATGTCGGAATCGGCAAGAGAATATTTGAAAGATAATATCAGCCTGGTAAAGATATTTGCCATGTTCTTTCCGTTTATGTTTCTGCTTATAAATATTTGCATGGGAATTGTTCTTATATTCGGGGGTGAAGCAGCAATACTTTATGAGATCTCAATGGGAGAATTTGTAGCGTTTTTCCAATACCTGGGAATGCTGGTATGGCCTATGATCGCCATTGGTTGGATAGTGAATCTGTACCAGCGCGGAACAGCTTCCCTCAAAAGATTAAATTCTATTCTGGAAGTTGAACCGGAGATCACTGATAACCAGGTGAATCCTGAAATAAAGAACCTGAAAGGAAAAGTGTCTCTTAAAAATTTAAGATTTCAGTATAAGGAAGAGACACCTTTTATATTTGATGATATTTCATTTGAAATAGAAGCTGGAAAAACACTTGCTATTGTAGGTCGAACTGGCTGTGGTAAAACAACTATCATAGATCTTCTTACAAGAGTATATAATCCTCCTGAGAATACGATTTTTATCGATGATAATGAATTATATAATATTCCCTTGGAGACTTTAAGAACAAATGTTGTAATGGTTCCGCAGGATATATTCCTGTTCTCCGATACCGTTGCCAGTAATATCAGTTTAGGAAATTATAAAGCAGATATAGCAGAAATTGAGGAAGCAGCAAAAATAGCCCAGATATTTTATGCTATCGAAGAATTTGAGAATGGATTTGATACTGTGATCGGCGAGCGTGGTGTGACACTTTCCGGAGGGCAGAAACAACGTCTCGCAATTTCCCGTGCATTGCTTACAAATCCGAATATTCTCATTCTGGACGATGCGCTTTCCTCTGTGGATACAAAAACAGAAAAAAGCATTCTGCACGATCTGATAGAAACGCGAAAGAATAAAACCACCATCATCATTTCACACCGTATTTCATCTATTCAGCATGCAGATAAGATCATTGTATTGAACAAAGGCAAAATAGAGGAAGAAGGCACTCATAAAGAGCTATTGGCATTAACGGGAATATATCACGATCTACATGAGAAACAGCAGATCGAAGAGAAGCTGGAGAAAAGGTGAAAGGATTGCATAAAGGATTAGCCGAAGATGATCTGAAAAGCAAGATCTACGACAAGGTTTTGTTCAGAAGGCTTGTGGCATATCTGAAACCATACAAATTCCTGGTATTCATCTCATTTATTTTGCTTCTGCTCATTACCGGCACAAACCTGTTGGCTCCCGTCATCACTCAGCGTGCAGTAGACGAAGTTATAGTTTCCAATAAAAATCTGTTGAAATTTTCAATTGAGTATAAAAGAGATGATTTCGTCAGTAAATATCCGAGGATTAAATTCAAAGAATATAATTTTAATGATAATTACTACTTAATCTTTCCGAATAAGAAAATTAATTTTATTCCCAAAACGGAAATTCAGGAATTAAAAGAATCAGGAAGACTGCTTCTTAAAATTGTTATTTTGCAGAATAAACCAGAGATCCAACAAATCCTTAGCACCAAAGAATTCGTGGAGATTTCGGAAGTTCAACTCGTTATACAGAATTTTGATCTTATCGAGTTGAGAGAGAATAATGATCTTACCAAAGAACAGCTCAGATTTGTGCGTCGGGAAGATATAAATAAATTGAAATTTTATGGATTGCTGTTCTTTAGCGTGGTTTTCCTGCAGCTTTTATTCACTTACTTTCAGATATATTTTGTGAATTATGCTGCTCAATATGCCATGTATGATCTGCGTCGCGATCTTTTTTTCAGATTAGAAAGAATGCCTCTCTCCTTCTTTGATAAAAACCCCATTGGACGATTGGTTACCCGCATTACAAATGACATCGGTACGCTTAATGAGATGCTTGGTAACGGTCTTATTCAACTCATCCAGGAATTTTTTGTACTGGTTGGAATTATGATTGCAATGCTGATATATGATTGGAAACTGGCCCTGGTTACGTTTACTATTCTGCCTTTTACCATCGTGCTTTTCACCATTTTTATAAAAAGAAGTCGGGTTATCTACAGGAATGTACGTAAAAAACTGGCGAATATCAATGCTACACTTTCGGAAGATATTTCCGGTTTTAAGATAATTCAGCTTTTTAATCAATATAAACGTAAAGTAAAGGAATTTGCCGAGATCAATGGAGAATACTATCAGGCTGCCCGTTCCATGCTTAAACTTTTTGCTGTTTTCCGTCCTGTAATTAATTCAACCCGCAGGATAGCAGTTGCTATTCTTTTGTGGTATGGTGGTGCACAGATATTGCAGGACAGGATATCATTGGGTGTATTCATGGCTTTTCTTTGGTATTTGGACAGGTTCTTTGAACCGATACATCATCTGAGTGAGAAGTTTAATATTATGCAGGCAGCTATGAGCGGTGCTGAAAGAATTTTTGATCTTATGGATAAAGATATCGAAGATTATCGTTTGGGAAAAAGTTGCGGTGACAAAGAAAGCAGCCTAAAAGGCGAGATCGAATTCAGGAATGTGTGGCTGCGTTATAATGATAGTGGCGATGTTCTTAAAGATATTTCCTTCAAAGTAAAGCCCGGTGAAAAAGTAGCATTGGTGGGTCATACAGGTTCCGGTAAAACATCTATCATTAGTCTGCTTTCAGGATTGTATCCGTTCCAGAAAGGTCAGATTTTCATCGATGGAAAAGAAATAAATGAATATTGTTTAAAAAATCTGCGGCAAAATATCGGCATTGTACAGCAGGATGTATTCCTTTTTTCGGGAACTATCAAAGATAACATTGTTCTCAGTAACGACACTATTTCCAATGAAGAAATGGAAAAAGTAGCAAAATATGTAAATGTAAATAAATTCATCGAGAGTAAACCCGAAAAATATATGGAACCTGTAATGGAGCGAGGAGCTACTTTCAGTGTCGGGCAGCGGCAGCTCATTGCCTTTGCTCGGGTGTTGGCCTATGATCCTGCTATCTTTGTGCTGGATGAAGCAACTTCCAATATTGATACCGAAACTGAAATTTTGATACAGGATGCTTTGCAGAAATTGATGCAGAACCGTACTTCCATCATTATTGCGCACAGGCTTTCCACCATCCAGCACGTGGACAGGATAATTGTGCTGCATAAAGGCGAGATTAAGGAAGAAGGCAGCCACCAACAGTTGCTGGCAAATGAAGGATTATACTACGATCTGTATAGATTGCAGTATGAGTGAGTTTTTGCCACCTGCCTTCGTTTACTTCGGCAAGGCAGGCAGACTCACACAGACGGGCATAGACAATGAGAAAAAGAGATTGTCAAGTTAACACACAGGTAAGCTTAGCAAAAAGAAAAAAATCAAGGAGTTTTTTTTATGCGAAAAATTGTAATTTTTTTCATAATTTTATTGGTTGTAATTTTCGGTTGTTCATCCGAAAAAACAATTATTTTAAGAGGTTCTGTGAAATTAGCTGGTTCAGAGCAAAAATCCGGAATTGAAATTCGTGCTTATTATGTTACGCGTAAAGTTACAGAAAATGATTTACTTGCACAAACGACAACAGGTAAGCAGGGAAATTTCACTTTGAGATTACCTGAAAGTTGTTCTTCTTTTGAGCTTCACATCTCATATCCGAATTATGAGTTTTATAAAACGAAGTTCATAAATGCTGATATCGAACCGTTTTTGGAGGTAACTCTTCAGCCTGCATCGATTTCAGAGAATGTCAGTGAAGTAAAAGTTGTTGGAGATTTTTGTGATTTCAACTGGGAAAGATCAATACCAATGATAAAAAATGAGAATGGATTATATGAAATTGAAATTGAGTATAATAAACCGGAAATGGCTTATCAGTTTTTGTTCGATACGGAAAGGCATTCATATTCAAATCCGATTGAAAACTCAAAATATGAATATGATCACGGAGGTGATTATAAGAACATGGTTCAATCTGATAATGGGAAATATAAAATAACTGTCGATCTTAGTAATTTTCCGAGATATACTAAAAAAGGTGAGGTTCCAAAATCAAAGGGACAATTTATTTCAGCACCAAATAATGAATTTTATGCAATAATATCAGAAAAGATCAAAGAATATGAATTACCAAGGATTACATCGATATTTATGTTTAAAGACAGGGAACATCCGTATCATAAAGAATTCTTCAAAGGAATGCAAGAGCATGAAATACAAGAAATGGTGAGTGATTCAGAAATGAAATTGAACGAAGTTTCTGCTTATGTTGATAGTCTTATTATTGTTTCAGAACATCAGTTTCTGAAAGATTATTTACTTGGAGTAAAATTATATATTCAGATGATATATGATGAGTGTTCTTTTGAAGAACAATGGTTAATATTTGAAAGTATTAAAGATATTTCTGCTGCTTATCCAGTTAGTTATCTTTTTATTTGGAAAAAGGAATTTCAAGAAAATGATATAAAATTCATTAACATAATTCACAATAAGATTTTAGAAGTAAAAAATGAAAGAAAACAGAATGAATTATTGTATAAATTTTATTATACGCTTTCTAATAATAATATAGATGGGAAATATTCTCAGTTGATACTGAAAGAAGCTGAAAAAATATTAGCTTCTGAAAATTATCCTGAAAATCGAAAAGCAAATATTAAGAAATTGATTTCAAAAATTAAATTATCTGATACAGAGTTCGCACCTGATTTTGAGTTTGTAGATTTTGATGGCAAATCGCACAAATTATCAGATTTTCGTGGAAAGTGGATTCTTATAGATTTTTGGGCTATATGGTGTGGACCATGCATTACTGAAATTCCGCATCTTATAGAAGCTCATCAATATTTAGATAAAAATAATTTTGTAATTATAAGCATTTCTGGGGACAAAAGAATTGAAACAGCAAAAGAATTTGTTAAAGAAAATAATATGGATTGGATTCATACAATTGATATTGAAGGTTATGTAAAGGATGTTGGAATTCAATATGGTGTTAGTTCTATTCCAAAAGCTTTCCTAATTGATCCTGAGGGAAGATTTGTTAGATCAGAAAAGCTGGTTTTGAGGGGTGAAAGTTTGTTGGAAACTCTGAAAAAGTACATCAAATAGAATAAATTTTTAAAATGTAAAACCAATTTCATCAGAAGTTTATTTTTATAAAATAAAATCTGGTGGAAAATCAAGGGAAATTGGGAATTACGAATGAAAAAATTATACATTAGTGATATACTAATTATGAATGGCATAGAGAATCGTAACTAAGAAAAAAAATAAAATATGAATTATTTAAAAAAACATTGGAAAGGTGAATTGTCTCTCGCAAAATCATTCTGGCTAAATTTCGTACTGTTTTCAATATTATTAACTGTTCAAATTGCGTTTTATTATGCTATTATAAAAACTTGCGTAATATTTTTTACATTACCATATTTTTTAATCACAGCATTCTCATATCTATTACTAATAATAGCTTTAATTATTTATGTTTGGCAGATTACAGGAGTTTTGAGATGTTGTTTAAATTATATAAAGCTTGGAAAAAAATTTCAAGCTTTGATAGTAATGGTGATTATTGAACTATCG
>JAUXIJ010000177.1 GCA_030621085.1 Candidatus Cloacimonadota bacterium
GTTCGATTACATAAGTGAGGTCATCGGATACGTTATCCACCTGCCCTTCAGCGTTCAATATACCTATTTCGCTGTTGGAATCAAAAGTGGTCATTAATTTTTCAATGCGGTCAATTTCCCTAAAAGCACTATTTATTGTGGTTTCTGCATTGGTTTTTGTGCCGACTATCTCTATAGTAACAATAGTCCCCATCATATGCTGGCTTTCTGTAATGACGACATTGCTACCCTCATTATTTTCTGCAATGAGATTATTGCTCATTTCATTATCAGGACCGACCGAAAAGTGGGTATAGATTGTAAACAGGGCTACTGTTATTACTATCAGCGCAAATAAATATATGATTGTCTTATGGCGGTAGTCGTCCATATTTACTTTAAGATTATTGGATATTATATCATTGTTTTGTTATTATGATGCAGCTAAAAAACAATTCGATAAATTTAAATAAAGCAGTGTAAACCCTTATGTAGGGTTTGGAATATGGTGAAATTTCAATATATATTAACATTAAATGAACCGGTGTATGCGGAAATAGCAGCAGACAATGCTATAAAGTTAGCTAAGATGTATAATGCTGAAATTTCCATTATTAATGTAGTAGATAACAATCTGTTCAAAGAAGACGAAGAAATTTGGATCCAAACTGAATTGGGCCAGACACTGGTTGATAAATACAAACAAATCTGTGAAAATAATGGAATTAGTATAAAGAATGCTACTGTGGCAATAGGATCACCGGTATCTGAAATTATTAAGATGCAAGAGGAAACCGATGCCAGTTTAATCATTCTAGCTGCATCTAAAAACAAACTCGGGAAAATAGCTGAGAAGCTTGTAAAAGATGCTAAGTGTCATGTGTTGATAGCCCGTAAAAATACTGCTGGTGATGAGCTATTCAGCAATATTCTTGTTCCGGTGGATAGTACAAAAGATGCCGAGTATGCTGGAAAATTTGCAGCCAGCATTGCACATCGCTCTCATTCGAACCTGACGGCCTGTCACATTTTTCCACATAAGATGAAAGAAGATGAGGGTAATGAAATAACTAAACCGGTATTAGATATTGCCAAATCAAAAGGAATTCAAGCGGAATCCTTAACAGGGGAAGGAAAAACAGCTGATGAGATCTTAAACATAATTTACGATAAATCCTTTAACCTGGTGGTTTTGGGATATTCAGGTCGTGGTAAAATTTCCAGGTTTGTACATGGAAGTATCTCTGAAAAAGTTATTCATTCGGCAACGTGTTCTGTTTATGTGGTGAAAAGCATAAGGACAGAAAGAATATATACAATTCCAAAATAACAAAGGTGTAATTAAATGACAAGATTCCAATTCCTGGTTCCTGTTGATGGTTCTGAGAATTCATTGAATGCTGGAAAGCATGCTGTAGAATTAGCTTCAAAATACGGTGCGGAAATATCCATAATATTTGTAGTAGATTCCCACAGATATATCCTGCCTGAAATCCTCAAGATCATACATAGTGCAGGTGAAGAATATGTTGGTCAGATACGAAAAATAGCGCAGGACAGTGGAGTAACAGTCAAATCAGCAAAAGTACTTACCGGAATCCCGGTTGAAACGATTGTAA
>JAUXIJ010000029.1 GCA_030621085.1 Candidatus Cloacimonadota bacterium
TTCTGTTAAATTTCTCTGAATAATTCTTCTTGTATCGGCTGAGTCATCAACAACAAGTATTCTGTTCACTTTATCTTTTTCTATCATTAGAATAATCCCGAAATTTTATTCGCTGTAAACTGGTAAAATAACTTCAAATTTAGAACCAACATCGACTAAACTTTCAACTTTGATATTACCACCATGTGAGCTAACAATTCCGTGAACAACTGAAAGTCCCAGACCAGTACCTTCAGTGATGTCCTTGGTTGTGAAGAAGGGAATGAATATTTGTTTCAAAATTTCTTCGCTTATCCCAACTCCGGAATCTTCTACAATGAGAGAAATATGGTTATTAGTAGATTTGGTTTTTATTATTAACTTTCCGCCATTCGGCATTGCCTGTATAGAATTTACCACAAGATTCACTAGAACCTGGTTTAATTGAGACGAATCTGCTATGACCTCTTTCATGTTTTTTGCTAACGATTGTTTTACTTCAATGCCATTCGTAGAACATCGGGTCATCAGGAAATAGAGGCCATTCTCTACGATCTGATTTATATTAACTTTGGTCTTTTGAGGTGGCATTTGCCGTGCAAAGAGCATAAGCTTCTTAATTATTTCCCTGGAATGAAGAGATGCTGTAATTATACTATTTACGTCTTCTTTTCCCTGTTCATTTAACTTAGCATTTTTCTGAAGCAGTTGTGCAAATCCCAGGATATTTGATAATGGTTCATTTAATTCATGTGCAACACCGGCAGAAAGCTGTCCGATGGTTGCTAATCTGTCCGCATGCAGAAGTTGATTCTGCAATTTATCCTTTTCGTTTTTAACGAATCTTCTTTCGACAATTGCAGCAATTTCTCCAGCAACAATGTCTATCAGATCCTGTTCTTCTTTCAGGAATGGATTTTCGTCAAAAGTTATAGAACTATCTGGATATGCAACTTCAACAAAACCGCGCTTAACTCCATTCAGAATAATATTGGAAGTTTGCTTTTTTGAACTTACAGAGAAATTTGAAGTAGTGTAGTATTTGCTATCCAGAACAATCCTGGCAGTTGCCATTTTTGGATATTGCCAAGCAGAAGGAAGAAGCTCGACTATCCTCTGCAGAATATTTTCTAGAGATAAATCAATCTTTTCACCAATTCTGGCTATTCCATACAAGCAGGTTAATTCCTTTACTCTTTCGTTCAAACTTGATTGAATATGTAGATGATTCAATGCTATCTCAAGACTTTGAGCAATGTTCTCGAACAGTTCAACTTTCTTTATATCGAAATGATTTTTTTTTGTACATGATATGATAAGTAATCCTTGCTTTTTGAAATTTCTGTTAATTGTAATAATGGCAGTAGAGTTAATAACTGTTTTCCCTTTTAAGTATTGCATATTGTTGTCAAAATAAGAACCATTAACTGTGAAATTTTTTAAATTCGTATTTATATTTTCTTTTATAATTTTCTCACATAAAATGACAAGTTCCCTATTTTTTAAGTATTTTTTATTAAAATCGAATTTTTGATTTATATTTTCAAGTTTCATTCTTGGTTTCATATCGTGATTGTAACTGCTGTAAAACTGGTGGTGTTTGTTTTTGAACCAAAGATCTATGAATCCGCATTCCAATACATTATGTAGGATTTTAAAGACTTCCCTCAGGAAAACTTCGACCGATATTTTTTTATTGGAGAATAAAAGTATCTGATGTGAAACAGAATAAAAATTCTTAATCATATCGTTATCAACAATTTTTTCTTTATTTCGTTCCATACTGATATGTAACACTGTTTATAGTGCTTATTGTCAAGAAAAAAGTTTATTTGTAAACCTTTGAAAAATAAAACTGTTTAGACATTTCAGTTCTTAACAGGATGATCAAACTGTACAATCATAATTAACTAATAATAAATAATGTTAATTTTTCTAAGGAAAATTTTAATATCAATGATAAAATTCTATATAAATAGAAAAAAATCTTTACTCTACTGACAATAATAAATAAATATGCACACACGTTTTATTACTCTGGAGGATAAAATGAATCAATATATTGCAGATTCAGCAAAGATCGGCAAAGATACAAAGATCGGTTATAATTGCGTGATCCTGGATGATGTTCAGATCGGAGGAAAGTGTCTTATCGGGCATAATGTGATCATCCACGAAGGTTCATCTATCGGAGATGGAGTACGCATAGACGATAATACGATCATTGGTAAAAAACCGCTCAGCTCACCGCGAAGCATTTTTAAGGTCGATCCCAACTTGAAACCAGCAAGGATAGGAAATCAATGTCAGATCGGAGCAAATGTAGTTATTTATGTACAAGCAAAGATCGGAAACAATTGCCTGATAGCTGACCTGGCAACCATTCGTGAGAATGTCGTTATCGGAGAACTTAACATCATCGGGCGTAATGTAACGATCGAGAATTATGTTACGATAGGGGATAGATGTAAATTTGAAACTAATTGCTATATCACCGCTTATTCTGAGATTGGAGATTACTGTTTTATAGCTCCCGCAGTAGCCACCAGCAACGATAATTACATGGGTCGCGATAAAGAACGATACAAGCATTTTAAAGGAGTTACCATTAAGAGAGGTGGAAGAATTGGTGTAAATACTACTATTCTGCCCGGTATTACAATTCAAGAAGATGGTATGGTAGCCGGCGGCAGTGTGCTTACGCGTGATATTCCACCAGAAGAAATATGGTTGGGAAGTCCTGCTAAAAGCTATAAAAAAGTTCCTGATAAGCAACTTCTTAAAAACAACCTTGATAAACCTGAAAAGGAGAAAGAATAATTGAAAGCTCTGGTAATAATTCCCACTTATAATGAAGCTGATAATGTTTCTGCGATTATCGATGAAGTTTTAAAGCAAGATAAGAACCTTGAAGTACTGATAGTAGATGATAATTCCCCTGATGGAACTTCGGAGATGGTAGAAAAAAAACAGATAAAAAATAAAAAAATACACCTTTTGAAACGAGCAGGGAAAATGGGGCTTGGTTCGGCTTATGTAGCCGGTTTCAAATATGCTCTGAAGCAGAATTTTGATTACATTTTCGAGATGGATGCAGATTTCTCGCACGACCCAGCAGTCATCCCGAATATGTTGGAAGAGATCAAAGAGAATGACCTGGTTATCGGTTCAAGATATTTGGGTGGTATAAATGTGGTGAACTGGCCTTTGCGAAGGTTGATGCTCAGCTTCTTTGCAGCGCATTATGTGCGCTTTATCACAGGAATGCCTATTAACGATCCAACCGGTGGATTTAAATGTTTCCGCCGGAAAGTGCTTGAAACCATCGATCTGGATAAGATATTATCTGATGGTTATTCCTTTCAGATAGAGATGAACTTTCGTACATGGCGGAAAAAATTCAAAATAAAAGAGATCCCGATTGTGTTTACAGACCGCCGCAGCGGACAGTCGAAAATGTCTAAAAAAATTGTGAGGGAAGCAGTTCTTGTAGTATGGAAACTGCAATTTCTGCATCTGAAAAAGAAGCTATGAGAATAATTGAAAAGCTTAAGATCGAGAAGCTGGTGTACAAAGGTTACGGGCTGGGATTTAACGATTCCAACCCGATTTTTGTGCCTTACTCTGTTCCGGGTGATATTGCAGATGTTGAAATAGAATATCAGAAAAAAGATGTATTTTTTGGAAAGATCAAAGAACTTATAAAACGCTCACCTCATAGGATAGAACCGGATTGCGAAGTTTTCGGTAAATGCGGTGGCTGTGACTGGCTGAACATTCCTTATGAAAAACAATTGGAATATAAACAACTGATCATCAATGAAATATTCAGGAATGTTAAAGTAAACAAAGTCAACAAGATATTGGCATCTTCACAGCAGGAATATTATCGGAATAAGAGCTTTTTCCCGATCTCGGAAATTCAGGCTCAACCAGTGATCGGGATGTTTGAACGAAAATCTCACACAGTGATACAGCACAAGCATTGCAGGCTCTATCCACCCATCTTTGTAAAGATAATAGTAACTTTTTTAAGTTATATGAAAGCTGCGAACGTTCAGGTTTATAACGAGCAAACCGGCAAGGGAATAGCAAGGCATCTGGGTATTCGTTATTCAAAAATTACGGGTGATATCCTTGTGGTTCTAGTTACCAAAAGCAGGAAACTACCGTTTTCTAAACAGCTTGTTCGCACGCTGACTGAAGAATTTCCTGAGATAGTTGGAATTGTGCAGAATATCAATCCGGCAAGAACCAACACAATTCTTGGGAATGAGAACAAACTTCTCTATGGTCGTGATCACATCTTTGAAAAGATCGGGAAGAAAAGGTATAAATTACACAGCAGTTCGTTTTTCCAGGTAAACTCCGGTATTGCAGAGCAGATGTACGATTTCTGCAGAGCTCATATTAAAAGCAATGATAAGATCATCGATGCTTACTGCGGTGTAGGTTCTATCGGGATATTTGTGGCAGATAAAGCTGCCGAAGTAATTGGGATAGAGAATAACAAATTTGCTGTGCAGGATGCAGTTTCAAACGCCAAATTGGACAAAGTGGAAAACTGCCATTTCATTACAGGTGATGTAGAGCAGGAACTTCCCATTCTGTGCCGAAAGGAGAAATTTGACACCATCATTTTCGATCCGCCCCGTAAGGGACTGGATGAGCATTTGATAAAGAAACTTCCGGATAACATAAGAAAAATAATCTATATCAGTTGCAATCCCGCAACCCAGGCAAGAGATGCAAAATTGCTTTTGGAGAAAGGTTTCAAGATAATCTTGATGCAGCCTTTTGATATGTTCCCGCATACCTATCACATAGAAAATGTTCTAGTTCTGGAGCGAATATGAAAAAGTTGATCTCGATCCTGTTTCTGGCTGTTCTTCTGTTTTCATGTGATGTATCATCTCCCGAAGATGCTGATAAGGCTGAGATCAGGGATATTCTGGATTCAATAAGAGATTCATTCAACCAGTTTGATCAGGATGGAATTATGCAGAACTATCATCCTGATTTTTTACACAACGCAGATAATTATATATTTGAAGAAATCGTTTGGCATGACCGTTTAGCTCAATACTATCTGATCGCTTTCTCAGAAATTACAATTAATCCGCAAGGTGATTTTGCAATTGCAAATTTCATAATGACTTTATATGATTATGAAGGTGGAAGCGTTATATCACAGGAACCAGACGATAATGGTGATGTTTCCTTTTTTTACAGGGAATTGGGTAGTTGGAAGGTCTGCGGGAATGAGTTTTCTATAGAATAAAAGAAAACAACGGAGTTAATAATATGCAAGTATTGATAATATATTACTCAAGAACCGGTAACACCAAGAAATTAGCTGAGGAAATAGCCAGGGGAGTGCGAGAAGTCGAAGATGTGGAATGTGCATTAAAATCTGTATCCGAAATTACTAAAGATGATTTCCTGCAGTCTGATGGAATTATTGCTGGCTCTCCCGTTTATTTTGGGACCATGGCTGCAGAACTAAAAAGTATCTTTGATAAATTCATTGGAATTCGAAGCCAGATGGAAGATAAAATAGGAGCTGCTTTTGCAACCTCTGCACATCACACAGGCGGAAAAGAAACCACAATAATCTCCATCATCGAAGCATTCCTGATATATGGTATGATAGTGGTGGGAGATCCTCTCGATGCCAGTGGACATTATGGTGTGGCATGCACTGGATCACCCGACGAGAGAACCGCACAGGATGCAGCAAAAATGGGGAAAAGAGTTGCTTCACTGGTTAAGAAATTGAAAGAGTAGCTTTAGAATCGTAAAGTGACCAGTTTATCTGCCTTAGGCATGGCTTGGTCGCTCTCTCGAACTGGTAGGTCGAGTTATAAAAAAGTTTGACAACCATATAACATAAATATTTTCTTGTTTTGTTAATTATGGTGTTATTGAAATTCATCTTTGAAAAGTGATTTAAAAGAACAAACCAAATTTGGAAGGGAAATGAAAATTAGATTTTTTTTACTAAGCTTATTAATAATAACCGTACAAGTACTTTTTGCTTACAACTATTCTCTATAATTCGATGGTGTGTTTGGTTATTTCACTGGGAATTAGTGAATAATAGATAATTTAAGTCCTGCTGAATTAAGAAGAATAGGAAATTGTAAGTAGTCTATGTATATAAGAGTAAAGAAAGTTAAAATAAAATTATGACAGCTTGGAAATACAGATGTATATTGGAATTCAGGTTGTCGTCTCGTTTGGGTCGGAATTTTTCCTATTTATCATTAATATAATAACATTCAATATGGAGGGAAATATGAAAAACTCAATCGCAATTATTACAATTATAATGGCTAGTGTTTGGTGTGGAAATGCGTTCCTGCGGAGTCTGGTGGAATTATTTCAACCCAAACGAGAGATGGGCATGGTTTGAATATATGTTATCTGCCAAGAGTGAACGCTGGGAGGTTCGATTCCTCCCCTCCGCACCCTTTTCCCAACGAGATTATTTCTTGATTTGTAAATTAAAGCATTATTGAAATAAATCTTAATAAGATAAATTATTTGAAAGAATAAACCAAAACCGGAGGAAAAATGAACAAAGAAAATCAAAATCCCGTTTATTTAATTCGTCTTTATGAATGGTCTAAAAATGCTGCAGACTATTTAAGAGAAAATGTTGAGAATCCCTTTGAAGCTATTAGATATTGCTATATAAATTACTTGTTAGAGCTTAATAGTGAAATCAAGAAAGTTAACAAAAGATGGGATAACTATTGTGAATATACTTATTATTCGGATCTAAATATTGACAATTTATATACGATTGGACAAATCTGCGATTTATTAGCACAAGATCAAAAGGATATTAGACTCATCTATGTTGATCTAAAAAAAATCAAAGAATCAATTATTAAATTTAGTGAATTAGTACAATTTGATTATAATCGAATGAAATCAGAATAAACGCGAAATACTCAAAATTGTTTGATAATCTTGAATATTGGATATCGGATAATATTCCAACTTTATAAATTGGTTTAGAGTAATTTCAATAAAAATAGCGTTGAACTATGCGTTAAAAACAAGATTAATATATTTTTAAGAAAAAGAGAATTATGTGAAGGAAGAGGAAGAAAATGAAAAAAATAATGTTTTTGTTTGTTTCACTAATAATTACTACAAGTGCATTTGCACAAGCCCCAGAATGGCAATGGGCAACCCAAGCAGGTAGTACTGGTTTTGATAATGGCAAAGAAATAGCAATTGATGTTTATGGTAACAGTATTGTGACAGGAAGTTTCACAGAAACAGCAAACTTCGGAACCTACACTCTTACAAGCAGTGGAAACTCTGATATTTTTGTAGCAAAGATGGATGTAAACGGCAATTGGCTGTGGGCAACTAATGCAGGCGGAACTGATGATGATTCTGGAAACGGAATCGCAATTGATGCTACTGGGAATATATATGTAACAGGATATTTTATGGATACTTCAACATTTGGTTCCAATTCACTATCCAGCTTTGGTGGTGGTGATATTTTTGTAGCAAAAATTGATTTAAATGGTAATTGGTTGTGGGTAACTCAAGCTGGTGGAACTGGATTTGAACAAGGGCTTGAAATCTCAACAGACAATACTGGTAATAGTTATATCGTAGGATATTTTTTTGGTACCGCTTCTTTTGGTTCCAATTCACTATCCAGCTTTGGTGGTAGTGATATTTTTGTAGCAAAAATTGACTTTAATGGAAACTGGTTGTGGGCAACCTGTGCTATTGTTACTCAAAATGGTTATGGACATAGCATTGCAATAGATTCTGCTGGAAACAGCTTTGTGACAGGAAGATTCTCAGAGACAGCAACTTTTGGATCAAATTCTTTAACTAGCAGTGGATTAGAAGATATTTTTATAGCAAAGATGGATATAGATGGAAATTGGCTGTGGGCAACCCAAGCTGGTGGCACTAGTAATGATAATGGAAATTCAATCACAATTGATACAGCAGGTAATAGCTATATAACAGGTTTTTTTAAAGGAACTGCTATATTTGGTTTACATTCTCTTATAACCAACACTTATTCAGAAATTTTTGTAGCAAAGGTAGATACAAATGGCAACTGGCAGTGGGCTACCCAAGCTGGTGGTACTAATCAAGATCATGGTTTTGGAATCACGACAGATGATTTTGGTAAAAGTTATGTAACAGGATATTTTAGAGGAACTGCAACTTTTGGATCCCATACTATAATGAATAGTGGTGAAGATGATATTTTTGTAGCAAAGATAAATACAAGTGGCAATTGGCAATGGGCAATAAAAGCTGGTGGAAATGAGGATGACAGTGGTTTAGGTATTGCAATTGATTATTATGGTAATAGCTATATAATTGGATATTTTGAAGGAATTGTATCTTTTGGTTCAAACACACTCTCAAGTAGTGGAGATCGTGATATTTTTGTAGCAAGATTAGAAAGCGATTTTGAAGTTAATTTTATCGCTAATCCAACATCTGGTTTTGCACCATTAGAAGTTGAATTTACTGATTTGTCTGTTGGTAATGCTATTTCCTGGGAATGGGATTTCAATTATGACGGAGTGATTGATTCTTATCTGCAAAATCCAGTTTTTACTTATAGTGAAATAGGTGTTTATTCGGTATCATTGTCCGTTTCCGATGGTTTTAATACTGATACTAAGATTGAAGAGAATTACATAACAGCAGATGGTCCAACTGCAGATTTTATTGCAGATATTACTATAGGTTATGCACCATTAAATGTTTCTTTTACTAGTGAGTCACTTGGTAATATTATAACTTGGGAATGGGATTTTCAAAATGATGGTACAATTGATTCTTCTGAAGAAAATCCTTTATGGAATTATGAAGAATCCGGTTTATATTCAGTATCACTCACAATCAGTGATGGGATAAATACTGATACTGAAACAAAGGTGGATTATATTACAGTTGGAGAACCGATAGTTGCTGAATTTGCAGCAATACCTACAGAAGGTTTACTTCCTCTTGATGTTCAATTTACCGATTTATCGACAGGTGGACTTCCGGCATTAATGAGAGAGTCTAACAATTCAAAAATTGTAGAGAGCGATAATTCAAGAGAAATTGTGTCCTGGGAATGGGATTTTAATAATGATGGAATAATAGATTCATATGAACAGAATCCTCAATGGACTTACACAGAAGCTGGTTTATATACAGTAACATTAACAGTTAGTGATGGTTCAAATACTGATACTGAAATTAAGATAGATTATATTACTGTAGGTGAGCCAATTATAGCTGATTTTGAAGCAGTTCCACTTCTTGGATTAGCTCCTCTTGATGTTCAGTTTACCGATTTATCAACAGGTGGAATTCCGGCATTAATGAGAGAGTCTAACAATTCAAAAATTGTAAAGAACGATAATTCAAGAGAAATTGTGTCTTGGGAATGGGATTTTAATAATGATGGAACTATAGATTCATATGAACAGAATCCGTTATTTACTTACACAGAAGCTGGATTATACACTGTAACATTAACAGTAAGTGATGGATCAAATACAGATACTGAAACAAAAATTGATTACATCAGTGTATTATATCCAATAGCAGATTTTGAAGCAGATTCAACCTTTGGCTACTGCCCATTTGAAGTTCAATTTACAGACCTTTCAACAGGAAGCATTATTTCCTGGGAATGGGATTTCAATTATGACGGAGTGATTGATTCTTATCTACAAAATCCAATATACACTTATTCAGAAGCTGGAGTGTACACAGTATCGCTTACAGTTAGCGATGGAATTTACGAAGATACAGAAATTAAAGAAGATTACATTACTGTTCTCGAACCATTAAACGCAGATTTCGAAGCAAATGTAACATCTGGTGATCCTCCACTAGAAGTCCAATTCACAGATTTATCAACTGGAAATGTCAGTGGCTGGATGTGGGATTTTGACAATGATGGTACTATCGATAGTAATGAACAGAATCCTATTTATGTTTATGACGAAGTAGGTGTTTATACCATTTCGTTAACAGTATCGGATGGTATTTCTGAAGATACTGAAATTAAAGAAGACTATATTACAGTAATTTCAACTGGTATCCATAATGGAGTTATTCCTTTGGAAACACTATTATACCAGAATCACCCAAATCCGTTTAACCCGGTAACTAACATCCAATTTGACATTAAGGAAAATGAAACTGGGATACTTTCGATTTACAACACAAAAGGGCAATTAATTGTATCTCAGCAATTTGTAGCAGGACAGCATATCTTTCAATATAATGCATCGGAACAGAGTTCGGGAGTGTATCTATATAACTTGAAGACAAACAGCTTTTCTAAAACTAATAAAATGCTTTTATTGAAATAATAAACAAATCAAAGTCTGGTTGCCAAGCCCCAGCTTGGCAACCTTTAAATGATCTTTATAACGTATCCAAGCTGGGGCTTGGATACGAGAGATCACAATTGAACCAAAAAAATAACCCCGCTCATGTGAGCGGGGTAAAAACTTTGGTGCAGAAGGCGGGACTTGAACCCGCACACCCAAAAAAGGGCACAAGATCCTTAGTCTTGCGTGTCTGCCAATTCCACCACTTCTGCGTTTATTCTGTAACCGGTTCGCCTAAGGGTTCATCGGTAGTTGGCAAAGCCGGTAATTCTTCTTCTTGAATATCTTTTTCGACAGCTTCTTTTTTCATCTGTTCCACCGCTTTGCTGGTAGTGCCGGTTTTTGCATCTCTAAGCTGGAATGCCAGTAGAATGCAATTCACTACAAAAAGCACTGCCAATATCTGGGTTGTCTGCTTTAAGAACTTAGAAGCTCCCTGACCGCCCAGAATGTTGGAAGCAGTTCCGCCAACAAAACCGTCCAGTGCTCCACCTTTACTCGATTGGGCAAGAATAACCATGATTAATCCAATCGAAATAATTACATGTATGATCATTAAAAATAAATACATTTTATCTCCTAATCTTTAATGCAAAAACACATTTATTTTGCAGCATTTTGGTGTCAATCAAAATGATAGCTATTCCAGGCCGAGTTCTTTCCTCAGGAAAGCTACCTTTCCTGAAACGATCTCGCTTGCTTTTTTTGCACCATCCCGCAGTACTTCGTCTATATAATCTTTGTTATTTATCAAGTCTTCGTATTTACTTCGGATGGGAGCAATAGTTTCATTCATTATTTCAAAAAGTTCCTGTTTTGCTTTTCCCCAGCCCATACCACCAGCTTGGTATTTTTTTCTCATTTCAGCCTGCTGCTGTTTATCTGCAAAAAGCTTATAAAGTGCAAAGATGTTGCATTTATTCGGATCTTTGGGTTCGTCTACAGTTTGTGAATTCGTAACTATCTTCATCAATAATTTTCGTAACTTTTTGGGTTCCAGGAATAAAGGAATTGTGTTATTATAGCTTTTACTCATTTTTCTGCCATCCAAACCAAATACAAAACCTGTTGATTCTCTGATCAAGGCTGCTGGTATCTTCAGCAGTTCCTTCCCATAATTATGATTAATAGTCTGGGCAATATCTACAGCCATTTCCAGGTGCTGTGCCTGGTCTTTTCCTACCGGTACAACATCGCTGTCAAATTGCAGGATATCTGCTGCCATCAAAGCCGGGTAGGTGAATAATCCCATATTCACACCATCATCAGGGTCTCTGCCGGCTTCTGTATTTTCAGCAACTTTTGCTTTGTAGGCATGTGCCCGGTTCATCAATCCTTTGGAAGTGAACGCCATCAGAAGAATAGTTAACTCGAATGTTCCGCATACTGCGGATTGTTTGTATAAAATAGATTCTTCGGGATTCAAACCCATTGCCAGCCATGTTGCAGCAACTTCGTATGTAAGTTCTTTAATTATTTTGGGGTTTTTTATGGAATTTAAACCGTGGTAATCTGCTATGAAATAACGTGTATCATAATCTTTTGCAAGTTCTAATGCTGGTTTATACATACCAAAATAATTTCCCAAATGCGGTAAACCGGTTGGCTTTATGCCAGTTAATGCTATTTTTTTATTCATTTATACTCCATTT
The DNA here is from genome assembly GCA_030621085.1 of Candidatus Cloacimonadota bacterium. Classification (GTDB taxonomy): domain Bacteria; phylum Cloacimonadota; class Cloacimonadia; order Cloacimonadales; family TCS61; genus JACNIV01. The sequence goes on from JAUXIJ010000029.1 coordinate 12,029, forward strand.
CTCTAACTTTGTATGTCATTCCGTACTCGATGCGGAATCTAAATCCTTTATTTGATTAGATTCCCGTTTCCACGGGAATGACAAATTGGGTTTGGCAAAAAGAATAAAGAAGAATAATAAATTTTTATCCGTGATCATTCGCTTCATCTGCGTCATCCGCGTTCTATTCTCCCCACCAGATCATACTCCCAGGAATCAGTTATCTTTACAATAACGATCTCCCCAATTTCAGCGTCACCCTTTTCAATGAACACTGTACCATCTATCTCGGGAGCATCGAAATAACTTCTTCCCTCGAAAGGAAATTCTTCTTCCTCACCAATTCGGTCAATAATAACTTTGATTTTTTTACCTATCAGACCAGCCAGGAAATCTTCGGAAATGTTTTGCTGAAGCGTCATAATCTCTTCTTTTCTTGTTTCAGCAATTTTTGCCGTTATCTGTTCAGTCAGACCGAATGCTGGCGTATCTTCTTCTCTTGAATAGGAGAAAACACCCAATCGTTCAAATTTCATTTCTTGTATGAAATCTCGAAGTTCAATGTATTTATCTTCAGATTCCCCGGGATAGCCTGTAATGAGAGTTGTGCGGATGATCGCTTCAGGCATTTTTGTTCGAATTTCCGTGATGATCTCTTTAACACGTTCTTTTGTTACTTTCCTGTTCATACTTTGCATAATTTCATTGTTTATATGCTGAATAGGGATCTCAAAATATTTACAGATCTTTGGTGAGCTGGCAATAGTATCAATGATTTCTGATGTGATATGAGCCGGATGCAGGTAGAGAATGCGTATCCAATCCAGGTTTTCTATTTTGTGCAGTTCTTTTAGTAATTGCGAAAGTCTGGGCTCTCCGTAAATATCAACTCCGTAATTTGCTGTATCTTGGGCTGTTAGGATCAGTTCTTTCACGCCCTTATTTGCCAGTGATCTTGCTTCTTTTACTAGCTTTTCAATTGGAACGCTTGTTAATTCTCCGCGAATAGAAGGAATGGCACAATAGCTGCAATGGTTATTGCAGCCGTCACTTACCCGGAGGTAAGCAAAATGGGGAAGAGTAAGGAGTTTGCGGTCTGACGTGGGTTTTGTTTTAAATATTTTAGCAAAATTATCGAAATCTTTTAATTCTATTAAATTATCAATTTCCGGGATAGTTTCCTTTATGTTCTGAAAGTATCTTTTCACCAGGCAACCGGTAACTATCAGCTTTCTGCATTTGCCTGTTTTTTTATGTTCAGCAGCTTCTAGGATAGTTTCGATGGATTCTTCTTTTGCATCCAAGATGAATCCGCAGGTATTGATGATAATCACTTCTGCTTCTTCTAGGTTTTCCGTTAAAGTATATTTTTCTTGCTCGATGATATTCGCAAAAACCTCACTATCTACCAGGTTCTTGGAACAACCCAGACTTACTATTGCATATTTTTTCATTTTTAGCCACAGAGACACTAAGAACACAGAGTAGAACAAAAAGCAAAGCCACTAAGAACACTAAATTTTGTCAAATATCTTCCTTTTATCTTTAACTTGTTGGTTCGCTCGTCCCGAGGGAACCATACTATAATTCCCAATTTTCCAGTTGGGAATGATACGTTCACGAAGTTTCTACTTCGTAATGAAGCAGAAGCTTCATGTATTAGTTCCATCCCAAGCAGAGGCTTGGGATGGAGTGTGGAAGTTTGAAATTTCTCAAACCATAGGTTTGAGTTTCTTAATCCAGCAAATGAATGATCACCCCGGAACGAAGTTTTGGTTCGAACCAGGTGGATTTTGGCGGCATTACTTTTCCAGCATCGGCTATTGCCATAAGCTGCTCGATGGAAGTGGGATACAGGGAAAATGCAACCGCTTCTCCGGCATCAATGCGCCTTGAGAGTTCTTCCAATCCACGAATACCGCCAACAAAATCGATTCGTTTATCTTTACGGGGATCACCGATTCCCAAGATAGGGGAAAGCAGGTTTTCTTGCAGTATGGAAACATCCAGCAATTTCACCGGATCATTACCAGGGAAAGTTCCTTCTATGGCTGTTAGTTTATACCAGGATCCATCCAGGTACATTCCAAATTCATGCATTCCTTCCGGATGATATGCTTTGTCAGTGGAATACAGGTTAACTGTGAATTTCTCCTCTACTTTTTTCAGAAATTCATCAGTGGAAAGACCATTCAGGTCTTTCACAACACGGTTGTAATCCATGATGTAAAGCTGGTCATGCGGGAAAATAACAGAAAGGAAATAATTATATTCTTCATTTCCGGTATGATTCGGATTCGCTTCTCTTCTTCTTTGCCCAACTATTGTACCGGAAGCAGAACGGTGATGACCATCTGCAACGTATAGATAATCGATTTTAGCAAAAATATTCATGATCTTCTGAATGTCTTCTTCCCGATCGATTTTCCAGAAAATATGCTTAATGCCATCTTCCGCTTTAAAATCGTAAACTGGTTTTTGTGCAATAATTTCTTCAACCAGCTCATTCATTTCCTGCCTTGCTTTGTAAGTAAGAAAAACCGGACCGGTATTGGCATTTAATGTATCTACATGCTTGATGCGGTCTGCTTCCTTATCTGCACGTGTATGTTCGTGTTTTTTGATGATATCGTTTTCGTAATCTTCGATGGATGCTCCGGCAACCAGACCTATCTCGTCTACATTTCCCATGATCAGGCGGTAAAGATAAAAACATGGTTTCTCATCCTGTATAAGAATGCCATCTGCGATCATTTTATACAGATTTTCTCTACCTTTCTTGTAAACACTTTCATCGTACAGATCGATGTCTTCCGACAAGTCAACTTCGGGCTTTACAACGTGCAGGAAGCTATGGGGTTTATCTTTCACCTGCACACGTGCTTCGGTGGAATTCAGAACATCATAAGGTGGGGAAGCCACATCTTTTATTTTGTTCTCAGCCGGGCGAACACCACTGAAAGGCTTGATCTTAGCCATCATTTTCTCCTGATCTATTTTTTAATTTTTCTACTGTTAAATGCATTTTCCTACCGTTAATATCCCATTCTATCATATCTTTTTGAACTTCATTTACTCTATAAAACGAATCGGTGAGAGTTTCATTCTTGATGTATTCGGCATATTTCTGAAAGACATTTCCTATTTCATTTTCTGCCAGAAAGAATATCTTTATTCTGTCCATGATCTCCAGGTTTTTCTCTTTGCGGGTGAACTGGATCTTGTTCACAAGTTCACGAGCCAGTCCTTCCTCGATAAGCTCGGGAGTGAGATGAGTATCCAGAGCCACAAAAAGCTCTTTATTGGTTTCGAATACAAAACCTTCTCTATCTTTGATGGAGATAATCAGGTCTTCTTCGGTTAATTTAAAAGTACTGCCATTCATTTCCAGGTAATAATCCATTCCTTTATGAAGCTTCTCGATGATACTGTCAGCATCCATCTGAGCTAAAGCGGAAGCAATGTTCTTCATATGTTTACCATATTTTGGTCCCATCACTTTAAAATCCGGTTTGAATTCATAACTCACGAAATTATCTTTTTCGTGAATATATTTTATCTCTTTCACGTTGATCTCTTCTTTGATGAGATTTTCCATCCTGGCTACCAGATGCTTGTGTTTTTCAGGAATGTGAAGTGCACCCAGAGTCTGCCGAACCTTTATTTGACAGGTGTTTCTGGCTGCTCGACCCAATGAAACCAGATCTATCACGATCTTCATCTCTTTCTCCAGTTCAGGATAGATAACCTTGCTGTTGCTCACGGGATAATCTTCCAAATGCACGCTTTCTTTTCCAGTAAGATTGGTAAATATTTCTTCTGACAGAAAAGGAGCAAATGGAGCCATTAATTTGGTAACAGCAACCATCACCTGGTAAAGCGTGAGATACGCCTGTTTTTTATCTTCGGTGAGCTTAAGTTCCCAATATCTCCTTCTGCTGCGTCGCACATACCAGTTACTGAGTTCATCCACTACAAAATTCTGGATCTGACGAACAGACCGGGTTAGTTCATACTTATCGTTATTTTTGGTAACTTCTGCTATCAGAGTATTCAGGCGAGAAATGATCCACTTATCTATCTCGGCTTCTTTTTTGTCACTTAGCTCATATTTTCCTGCATCAAAGCCATCAATATTGGCATAGGTAACATAGAATGAATAAACGTTTTTTAATGTACCAAAGAATTTATTAACGATCTCTACCACGCCTTTTTCATCGAATTTGGTGGGAATCCAGGGATGACTTACAGCCAGCAGGTACCACCGTATAGCATCGGCTCCGTATTCATCCATCAGCTTTATGGGATCAACGATATTACCCTTGCTTTTACTCATTTTCCTGCCTTTCTTATCCAGGATCATGTCATTCACCAATACATTATTGTAGGAAGATCTGCCTGTGAGCATGGTAGAAATAGCCAGCATGGAGTAAAACCAACCGCGAGTTTGATCGATGCCTTCGCTTATGAAATCCGCAGGGAAAAGCTTTTTTTCGAACCCGTCCTTATTCTCAAAAGGATAATGCCACTGAGCAAAAGGCATGGAGCCGCTATCGAACCAACAATCTATAACTTCCGGGGTTCTGGTCATTTTCCCTTTACATTTAGGACATTTTAAAACGATATCATCCACATAAGGTCTATGCAGTTCGATATCTTCGGGAACCGGGGAGCCGTCTTTCATTTTACCTTTTTTTCTTAAATCTGCAATGGAGCCTATACTTTCCTGTTTCTCGCATTTTTCACAAACCCAGATATTGAGGGGAGTTCCCCAGAATCTATCACGGGAAATAGCCCAGTCCACATTGTTTTCCAGCCATTCACCAAAACGTTTTTCACCTACGAAGGTTGGAAACCAGTTGATCTTCCGGTTATTTTCCAGCATCTGCTGTTTGTAGTCGCTGGTTTTAATATACCAGCTGGAACGGGCATAATAAATAAGCGGACTTTCACAACGCCAGCAGAATGGATAACTATGTATAACCTGTTTACGCTTATACAACATATTTCTATCTTTCAGGTCTCTGATTATTCCTTTATCTGCATCTTTCACAAATACACCAGCCCAGTCTGTGATCTCTTTATTGAATTTTCCAGCTTCATCTACAGGTTGGATAACAGGAAGATTATATTTTTTACCCAGATCATAATCATCCTGTCCGAAAGCAGGTGCAGTATGAACAACTCCCGTTCCATCGTCCATAGTTACATAATCTGCCAGTCCCACAAAAAAAGCTTTTTCTTTGGGAACAACAAATGGGAAAAGCTGTTCATATTCTTTGTATTCCAGGTTTTTTCCTGAATACTCTTCCACGATCTCGTATTCATCTTCGATCACTTCCAAACGTGCTTTTGCCAGGATGAGGAATTCATTGTTTTGTTTTATCTTCATATAAACTGCATCCGGATGAACAACAAGAGCTACATTCGAGATCAGCGTCCAGGGTGTGGTAGTCCAGGCAAGGAAAAAAGTATTTTTCTCATCCTTCACTTTGAATTTAATGAAGACAGATGGATCTTCCGTTTCCTGGTATCCCTGCGCAACTTCATGGCTGGAAAGTGGTGTACCGCAACTGGGGCAGTATGGTACTATTTTATGACCTTTGTAGATAAGACCTTTCTTGTAAAAATCGTTCAATATCCACCAAACGGTTTCAATGTAGTCATTTGTAAGTGTTTTATACGGATTATCCAGGTCTATCCAGTAACCCATCATGCGGGTCATTTCACGCCATTCTTTCTCATAAGAAAAAACCGATGTTTTACATTTATCATTAAATTTTTCCAGGCCATAATCTTCTACTTCTTTCTTATCTTTCAGTCCTAACTGTTTTTCTACTTCGATCTCTACAGGAAGGCCGTGTGTATCCCAGCCGGCTTTACGTTTTACATGTAAACCCTGCATGGTTTTATAACGGCAAACAGCATCTTTTATCGCTCTCGAAATAATGTGGTGAATTCCCGGCATGCCGTTAGCAGTAGGGGGACCTTCATAGAAAATAAATTGCTGGGCATCTGAGCGAATGTCTTCGCTTTTCTTCGCAGTGTTTTTTTTCTGCCAGTATTCCCTGATCCTTTTTTCCAGGGCAGAGGCTTTCTCTTTTATATCAACCGATCTATACATTTGTTCTCCAGATTCTATTTAAAATTTATTCCTTGCCTTATGGCAAATTATTTATTCTTCATTCTCTTCATTGAGAAATTCTGCGTAATATTCATGCAGCTCAGGAATGCCTTTCACATATTCTTTCCAGGCATTTCTTGCTTTTTCCATATCCATGCATTTATGGCACAGTATTAAAGTGTTTTCAGGTGTTACACCAATATAACCGCGGTCATAACAGGTGTTACAGGTTTTTTTCTTCCTGTTATGTGCCGCCAGCTCCTTTGCCTTTTCCAGGTGCTTATCGTCTAATCTGAACATACTTAACCTCTTTAAATCTGCTCAAAACTTTTTTAATATGTATAAATGTCAATATTAATAAGCTACAAGCTTGTTTATTAGAATTGTTATGTTTGAATCCCTCTACTATCTCCCTTTCAAAACAAAGGGAGAACATAAGAAATCGTTAAAAGAAAGCAAAACTGTATTCAGTTCTAAACTGGCTCGGCTCTTGGCTCTCGTCACATAGCTTCTGCTATGTGACGCAATTATTTCTTTATCCGTAGCGGGAGCTACAAACACAACATTTCACAGCAAGAGCTGTGAAACGAGTAAGAGCTTGTTTATTGCCAATTTCTTAACGTAATTTATATTATGCCGGTTTAAGTTTGTGGAACTGGAAAATATTATCTAATTAATATATTCTTTAAACTGAAAATCAAAACCTGATGTGGTTTTAATGGCATTGGTTGGACAAATATCAGCGCATGTATTACATAAAATACATTCAGTAGAAAGAATCCTTTTACCCTCTTTTACATATTGTAAAATTTTAATATCCATCGGACAATTTATTTCACATAAACCACATTCGGTACATTTTTCAGTATCAACTTTCTGTTTTAAAACAGCAAAGTATGCGGTTAGTTTTTGGGTAACTGGAATGGGGCAGACATATTTACAAAATGCCCGATTATCTTTAAATCCGAAAGCTAAGAAGATCGCTATTATGTAATACGCTATATTACCAATTATCATCCATACAAGTTCTTTAGAAGGATAATCATTTTCTTTATATTCTAAAACATAGAATAAAAATACAACCAATAATAAAGAAGCAAGGAAATGAAAATATCGAATAATTTCCAGTTTTTTATTTCTGGGATATTTAGGTTTTACCCAGGGTAAAAAATCAAGAACCATTGCTGTCCAACAAGCCCCGCCACACCATGCTCTGCCAAAATATAAAGGTCCGGCGATTTTAGCAATTAAGTAATGAAGTGTAGCTCCTGCAAAAATTCCTGAAAATAAATAAAAGAAGAAACCTTCGATCTGCATGTTTTCATTACCAATAAATCCCAGAAAGCCGATCATGAAAAATCCGATCATTAGCTGTGTGGTTTTTCTTCCCCAGTGTTTACGCTTTTTAGATAATGTAATATTTAAAATGCTGCCAATGGCAATTGCAAAACCGATATAGCCAAAAATGATCAGATAAAACAGATTATTTGTTGATGCCCACCTCCATACTCCGATCATTACGAACAATAAAAAAAACATGATTGTAGATCTAAATTTCTTAAATTTTAAAACATCTTTCATTAATTACCACCAATCCAGTTTCGAAATTATATTTTTGAATTCTTGGGCTACATTGGAAAATCTTTCATAGTCTCCTCCAAACAATCCCGCTTTTAATGGCTTCCAATTTTCCTTTTCAGCATTTGCTATTTCTATAATACGACTAAGCGGATCTCTATCATAGTTTTGATGTTTCCAGCCAAACCGACCTATTGGTCCCCAAAAATGGTTACCACTTTGTTTACGGAAATCTGCTATAACTAATGCCAATAGTACTTCAAATTCATCAAAAGATTTTTCATAGCTCTTGCCAACAAACAAAATATCATCCAAAGTCGGTTGAAGTAATTTGTAGATATATTCACTCATGGGTGTATGGTGATTTTCGTGACCTGGAATTATTTTGAAAATCTTATCTCGTTTTAATCCTGAAATTGCTTTTGCAATTGCTTCGACCAAGTAATTATTCTTATCCTGATAGTCAGAAGAGGGTATGGTAGTATAAAATATATTTGCTAGTGAATCATAGCGATGTCCTTCAACTGCCGCAATACCTGAGCAATACATTTGAAGAATAATTGGATACCATCTTAGATGTATCCAAATAATAAGACCACTCTGTGAGTCGAGTTGATCTGTGGACCGAGCAAGCATTTTTTGTAGTAATTGTTTGTGTTCAGGTAAAGCCCAATAGGCAATGCAAGCCGTAAGTGCTGCGAGATTAATTGAGAAACCTTCATATCGTTCTATCCGACTCAAGAACTCTTCCGGAGAGAATCCAACACCTTGAACAGCGAAAGAATCTACATTACTTTCTGATAGAAATTGTCTAATTTCATAGATTATATAATCGTGAAGTTTAATAGCTGATGTGCTATCGGAAAGGAGATCTTTAATTTTAGAGATTTTATTGTTTAGGCTTTCTTGTAACGACAGTTCTTCAGTTTCAGGAATTATAATATAACTATCAATATCTTTTTGCTCATCTTCAGCTAATTTTTCTAATATCGGTGCAGAAAAGATAAAATCTCCATCACCATCAAAATATCCGTAGTGTGGTGTTTGGTTTGAATTCTTGTCCGTTGCCACGTTACTATAAACATATGACATTACACTATTAGCAGTTAATACACCTTGATCATTTGAGGCATTGCCCTTTAGGGCATTAATTAGATGTCCAGTAAAAACCGAATGCTCGGGTATTGGACCACCAGCATCAGCTACAACTTCATCAGCTTTACCTGCTGTCAGTACTTGTCTGGAATATCGGAGCATCATATCTTTTAAAAACCTGACACTTCCAGGTTGTAGATTTCGATTTATAGCCAACCCCCCATAGCATGCATCCATAATGAATAAAACATGTTTAGCTTTTATCAGTTCACTGTTTCTTGTAAGGTCGTCCCATCTTATGAATGTCGAGAAATCTGTCATATCGGCATCGTGTGGGACAAGGTATCCAACCTCTCCTCGAAATCCACTTCTTGTATGTCCGTGCCCAGCATAGAATACAAATATTCTCTCATCAAGCCCTATATCATCATCAGTGAATCTTAGAAATGACTTGATAATATTTTGTTTTGTTGCTCGTTCATCTAGAAGATATTGTACATTTTCCTTTTGGAAGTTGAAGTTAGAAATCAAGAGTTCACCAATCTTTGTAGCATCATTCACGGCATAGGTCAGTGGATTGGCAGTTATATATTTATTAATACCAATGATAAGAGCCCTACTCTCCGTATATTTTGGTTTAAGTAAAAATCTAATATCTTTCATTTTTGTCCTCTAAAATTCTCATACATAAAAATTCAATTTATAATTTTACTGTCAAACATAAAATTAGCTCATTAAGCATTCCTCTAATAAAGAAATCCGTATCAAAGCCAGTCTCTGCAAACTAGCCCCGATAGGCTGGGGCTTTGATACGAGAGATGAACTTCATTTCTTTTTTACAAACAAAAGGAATGGTTTGAAAACATTCCAATATGACACAACAACCAATAAAAGGAACGGTTTGAAACCATTCCAAAATGACACAACAACCAACAGAAGGAACGGTTTGAAACCGTTCCTTACGTAAAATAAATTTATGTATTGTCGGCAGTAGTATGCTATTGCTCTACTATCTCAACCCTTCTGTTTTTAGCTTTTCCTTCATCGGTTGAATTACTTGATACGGGTGCAACAGGACCAACTCCGTAAGATTTCAGTTGTTCCTTATTAACACTATGGGTTACAATTAAATTATTTACAACAGCGTTTGCTCTTTCATTAGAGAGTTTAATATTAGTATCAAAAACACCAACATTATCGGTATGACCAACAACCAGATATTTCTTATCCGTATGTGCTTTTATATATTCTGCTATCATATTTAAAGCATCGTAAGATTCACCCTTAATTTCAGATTTACCAGTTTCAAAATAGATGTCGTAAATCGCAATATGTCCTTTTGTTACTAAGCCGGAATCTAAATTCTCTAATGATACCAATCCCTTGTCCATTGGTTTTGTTTCAACAGTTATTAATGAATATACTCCTTTTCCATCAACATTTGCTACAGCAATGGCTATGTAATGATCTACTGTGTCCGTAGGTATCATACCGGAGAAATAAGTATGAGCTATGTCTTTCAAACGTGCATATTCATAGTTTTTTAAACCATGACCAGGATGACCCTTTTTCATAAAAGCTTTTACACATACTTTTTTATTTGATATTGGGAATACAGTACCATCCATCTTTAATATGGCTTCTTCATAATTTTTAAACATTTCAAAAGCGGAACGTCCTTTCGGCATATAGCAAAATCTGTGGCGTACATAACCTTCGATCTTCTTAATATCCGGTTTGTTCTTTGCAGAGTCGCCAACACAAATATAAAATTCATTATAACCCATTGCATCATCAAAATGAGGTTTGCTGCCAGCAAATGTGGGGATCATTTCTTTTTCTTCTTTTGCTTCTTCCTTATTTGATTTTTTGGTCTCTTCCTTTGCTTTTTTTAACACACTTGGAATTTTAAACTGTGCGTTTACTGTTTGAGAGGTAAGAATAAATAATCCTAAAATTAATAATTGACTAAGTTTTTTCATGATAATTTCTCCTTTATTTTTTTTCTTCGTGTAAAAGCGAGTCGAAATTGTTATCTTAACTAAGTTGTGTCAATGGTTTTATTAGTTGTTATTATGAAACATTTAGAGGTGAATGAACAACAAATTGCGTAGGGATAGGTCACGACCTGTCTCTACTATTTTAAAACGATCCTCTTCACCCAGAGCGCTTTCCTGTCGAAGTTATTCTTGAAGTTCTCGACCATAAATTCGCGGTCGATAGAGATGATATCATTGAAAACTTCTTTACTATTAATGTTCACAGTAACAGGGTTTTTCAGGTTTACCATATCGGGATGAATATATATTGCCAGTTCATCAACCCGTGAAGTTTCAATCTCAAAATGATTTCCCCAATATTTTACTTTAGCTGCTCCGGAAGGTTTATTTAAAATAAAGGCATCATAAAATTCTATTTCGGGAAATTGTCCGAATAATTTTACTTCTTTATCTTCTCGGAGAACAGTAAGAGAAACTTCATCTCCTCTTTTTTTGAAGGTTTTCAATTCGCTCAGTTTCTCGATGTTCTCTACATTTTTTCCATCCATTTTAATTACAATATCATCCCTTTTCAAATCCATACTATCAGCAGTGGAAGCTTCAATGATGTTTCCTACTTTTACACCTTTTCCTTCAAAAGTTTCATCATGATAAAACCCGAACTGGATGCGTTTATTTTCCATTTTTATATTGTATTCTTTCTGCCATTCTGTGGGTGATTCCAGGGTATCGAGTCCGGTTATTTCTAACCAGTCACAACGGTTAAATTCAGGCATGGAGGATTCCCAATATATCTCGCTTCCGAAAATATTACGTGCATGATTCTTCATATCCTGAACCATAATGGGAACATCTTCATCTGCATAATCGAAAGTATGTCCGATTCCCCAATATTCTTTATACAAAAGGTCTGCACCGGCTTGCAGAGATAGCTCCATTAGAAGACGCATATCGGCAGATGGATACAATCCATCTTCATCTGTATTAACAGCCCGTGAATGCCTGTTTTTCAGATTGGGAAGATAGGCAGGATTCTGGGTAACTCTGGAACCTACAGCGATGAATCCATTCAATGGATAAAATGCAGCAAACAGGTTCGGATCGGTTAAGGCAAAATGAAAAGATGCTGAACCGCCATCTGAAAAACCTGTCATGTAAATCTTATTATCATCTATGTTATAGTCTTTCTTCAGATTCTTGATCTGTGTTTTGATATTTTCCATTCCTACCAGATCCCACCATATAGTGTATTGATTTCCCTGTGGGAACAGAAGGAACCAGTTGTTTGTAACTTCATCGGGAAACAGAGCAGTTATTTGGGGAACGTATTCTGCAAAATCTTCAATGAATTCTTTTCTTCCAACTCCACCATGCAGATAAATCAGCAATTGGGTTGGTTTGGTGTGATCGTAATTTTGTGGAATATGAATAAAATAGGGAGCAATAAGCGTATCATTGATAATATTTTCCTTTTGCAGGAAGATTCCGGTACTGTCCGCTGGTTGATAATTATTCCAATGCGAGAGAAGAACGAATAACGAATCGTTTGAAATGGAATTGTCATTAATAATATCATCCAGGGAAACCGTTCCCATCAGCCAGGAACTAACAAGAAAAACAAATACAAAGATAATTACTTTTTTCATTTTTACCCCTTTATTTTTACTAGGATGAGTCATGCAAAATTACAAATAATTGTCTTTCTGAGGCTTGTCAGCCTAAGGCTGATAAAAACTTACAAAGGCATTCGACGAAGAATCCGTCTGAGCCGGGCAAGTTCTTATTATAAGCATAGATCCTTCATTGGTAATAGCATGACGAATTCTTCAGGATGACAAAATATGGTGATTTTGCAAAACTCATTTATACCATTCTATAGTAACATCCCCCACGATTTCGGGATCATCTACAGGGAAGTTGAACTTCTGCAGGACTTTCAAATAGCGTTTTTTAGTCTTAGCCGGCATTGTTATGCTGGATATTTTACTGGCGATCAATTCTCCGGACTTTGTGAATATCTTGATAAGAACAGCTTTTTTCAGTTCCAGATTATGCGGATTTGAAACTACAAAAGCCACATCGGCACTCACTCTGGTAAGTTCGGTAATTTCAATATCGGAAATGGGTAGACTTTTGCCCTGGGTCTTTTTCCAGCAGTTATGCATTATGAATCCAAAGATGACCAACAACATGAGAAGCAACTTTACTGTTGGTGGTATGGGCCAGCGTTTTTTTATATCAATCCTGTCAATTGAGCGCATAAAAACTCCTCAGAATGTTAATTTCACTTCCTGCAGATCAGGCAGTTCCCTTTCATTTCCTTGGGCTTTTCGACTCCCATAATATGCAGAATGGTGGGAGCAACATCAGCCAGGACACCATTATTAAGATCAGGTTTTTTCCCGCTTGCCAAAGAAATTATGCAGGGAACCGGATTTGTGCTGTGTGATGTTAATTTCTTTCCGTTTTCATCCAGCATTTTTTCGGCATTTCCATGATCAGCGATCAGAATGATATTATATCCTTGCTGCTTTGCAGTTGGTAATACTTCAGCCAGGCAACTATCCACTGCTTCCACAGCTTTTACCGTAGCATCAAAAACACCAGTATGCCCCACCATGTCACAATTGGCAAAGTTAACGACTATCAGGTCGTACTTCATGTTATTTAAAACATACAGCAGGTCTCTTTTTATTTCGTAAGCGCTCATTTCGGGCTGCATATCATAAGTAGGAACACGGGGTGAATCTACCAGTATCCTCTCTTCATTTTTAAATGGAATTTCCACGCCACCGTTAAAGAAAAAAGTAACATGTGCATACTTTTCTGTTTCTGCTAATCTTAATTGCTTTAATCCTTTTGCAGCAATTATTTCCCCCAGGATGTTTATTAATTGAGGACGCTTAAATGCTACTTCCACATAGGGAGTGAATTTGATATCATATTCATTGAAACAAACATATTTAAGATTTTTGAAATTCCTGGCAGGGAATTTATTAAAATCAGGGACTTTCAGGCTGCGTGTTAATTGACGCATCCTGTCTCCACGGAAATTAAAAGAGATCACTGCATCGTTATCTTTTAGTGTAGCTACCGGTTTTCCATTTTCAATTATAACTTTGGGAATTATGAATTCGTCTGTGATATCAGAATTATAACTTTTCTGAATTGCTTTTAATGGATCGGTTATATTTTCACCTTTACCATTAACGATAACATCGTATGCTTTTTCGATGCGATTCCAGCGAAAATCACGATCCATGGCATAATATCTGCCCGAAATGGTTGCTACTTTCCCGATTCCGATCTCTTTTGCTTTAGCCAGAAATTGTTCCATCAGATCGATTCCGGAATGGGGAAGAGTATCACGTCCATCCATGAAAGCATGAAAATATACCTGCTTCAAACCCTCTTTTTTACAAAGTTTCAATAGCGCCCAAATGTGATTTATATTGCTGTGTACATTTCCATTGGAAAGCACACCTATAAGATGCATATTGCTTTTATATTTTTTTGCGTGTTTAACTGCACCTAATAATTTATCATTTGTAAAGAATGTACCTTCCTGGATCTCTTTGAGGATCATTGTGTTAAGCTGGTAAACGATACGTCCAGCACCGATATTCAGATGTCCGACCTCAGAGTTGCCCATATCACCTTCCGACAATCCTACTTCTTTTCCCGAGGCAATAAGCTCACTATTTGAATTTTCGCTAATAAATTTATCATAATTTGGTTTATTTGCTGCTGCTATAGCATTTCCATATTCAGAGCGATTAATTCCAAATCCATCCAGTATGAGGAGTAAAACTTTTCCCATTTACACTCCAGTATTTAATCTTGTTCCTAAAAAAATAATTAGAATTCAAGTAAAAACAATCATTTTCAGTTGATTGACAGTGTCAAGATAAGAGTTCAGGGAATACAATTGTAACATAACTGCATACATTTCTTTACTTGACAGAGAGTAATGAATACAGATTTTAACAACAGGAAATTAATAGATATTGGAGACTGGATGCTGAAAGTGGGAATAGTTGGAGTTGGACAATTCGGGCAAAACCATGCGCGTATCCTGAGCCAGAGTGATAAGTGTAAATTCGTGGGACTTTACGATAAAAACCAACAACGTGCTGCAGAAATTGCAGATAAAATAGGAGCAAAAGTTTTCCCCGATTTCGATTCGCTATTAGATGAATGTGATGCGCTGGTGAACGTGGTTACCACCATTTCTCACTTTGAACTGGCAAAGAAAGCTCTGGAGCGGGGCATTCATGTTTTCATAGAAAAGCCTATCACATCCGATCTCTGGCAAGCAGAAGAATTAATAGAATTAGCAAAAAAGAGGAATCTTAAAATCCAGGTAGGTCATATCGAACGTTTCAATCCTATCGTGATGGAAATGGAAGATAAAATAAAAGATCCGCTCTTTATCGAATGCCATCGCATTGCACCATTTACACCGCGTGGAACAGACATCCCGGTAGTACTGGAGCTGATGATCCATGATATCGATCTGATACTTGCTTTTATTAAAAGCCAAGTGAAGCACATAAGTGCAAGTGGTGCGGGGGTAATGACCAAAAGCATAGATATTGCAAATGCTCGTATAGAATTCGAAGATGGAGCAGTAGCTAATATAACAGCCAGTAGGATTTCCATGAAGCGATCACGTAAACTGCGTATCTTCCAGAAAGACGATTATTTTTCCATGGATTTCCAGGCAAAGAAAGTAACTCATATCAGGAAGTCGAAGAATTTATATAAAGTATTACCCCAGATCATGATGGGTAAATATGACAAGATAGATACAAAAGATGTTGTTGACATCGTGGAGGTGGATGCTTCCAATCGTAAGAAAGATGCGCTCACTTGCGAGCTCGAATCTTTCATCTATGCGGTGGAAGCAGATATAAATCCGGTGGTAGACGGTGTCAGCGGAACCAGAGCACTCAAAGTTGCCCTGGAGATTGTGAAGAAGATAGATAAGAGGTAGAACCCTTTGCAGTAAGCCAAAGGCTTGTGAATTTTCCTTTATCAAAGGGAAAACGTAGAGAAGCAAGGAGAAATTTACCTGATTGCGAAGTTTCTACTTTGCAATGTCTTTGAAGCAGAAACTTCATAAATTATTGTTTCCGAACTGGAAAGTTCGGAAATAGAAATAATAGGAGAATAAATAAGTGAAAAGAGTAATAATACCAGAAACAATAGAAATAAAAGATATAGAAAAACGCCTGGAAAAAGAGGTGAAATTACGCGGCTGGGTGCGTAATTACCGCAAAGCCAGCAGTAAACTTCGTTTTGTTATCTTCCGTGATGGCAGCGGGGAATTACAGTGCGTTGCTTCCAAACCGGATATGGGTGAAGAAGCTTTTGATAGAGTAAAACAGCTTACCATGGAAACTTCACTGGAAATTATTGGAGTGCCGCAAAGACATCCCAAATTTAGAGATAGGTTTGAATTCCATTTGAAAGATGTGAAAATCATTGGCACAGCAGAAGAATACCCGATAGGTAAGAAGGAACACGGTCCGGATTTCCTGCTTTCACAGCGTCACCTGTGGTTGCGTACACGCAGGCAGAATGCAATTCTCAAGATACGGCATACCGTGTATTTTGCGATCTGCGAATACATGAACAACAATGGTTTCTACCGCTTTGATTCACCTATTCTCACACCGAATGCCAGCGAAGGTACCACCACGCTTTTCGAAGTGCCATATTTCGATTTGGGTTCTGCTTTTCTTTCTCAATCGGGTCAATTATACTTAGAAGCAGGAATAATGAGTCTGGGCAAGGTTTACGATTTCGGTCCGGTATTCCGTGCTGAAAAATCTAAGACACGTAAACACCTCACCGAGTTCTGGATGATGGATGCAGAAGCAGCTTTTGTGGAACACGAAGAGAACATGCAGATCCAGGAAGAGTTGATCCGCTTTATTATTCGCTCGGTTATGAGAAGGAACAGGCAGGAGCTTGAAATTCTGGAAAGAGATGTTGAGAAATTGAAAAAAGCCGATGCTTCTTTTAAGAGAATAACTCACCACCAGGTTATCGATATGCTTAAAGAAAAGGGAGTTGAAATTGGCTACGGAGATGATTTTGGGGCTGCTGAAGAGGAGATGGTAACCGAAGATTCCGAAGTTCCCATCTTCGTAGATAGATGGCCAAAAGATATTAAATCATTCTACATGAAGCGAGACCCGGAAAATTCTGATCTGGTGCTGGGTGCAGACCTGATAGCTCCCGAAGGTTTTGGGGAGATCATTGGTGGCTCACAGCGTGAAGATGATCATGATATTCTTTTTAAAAGAATTAAAAAAGAAGGTTACGATATAAAAGACTACCAGTGGTTTTTGGACCTGCGTAAATACGGCAGCGTACCGCATAGCGGTTTTGGTATCGGGTTGGAAAGACTTATCCAATGGATGAGTGGTGTACGTCATATCCGCGAAGTAATTCCCTTTCCTCGGATGATTAACAGAATTTATCCGTAATTAACAGTCAGCGATCAGCAATCAGCTTATTTTTAAAAACTGAAATACTTAAGTCAAAATCTGCGACTTAACTCAAGTATTTATTGGTTAGCACCTGTCCTACTATTCTACTAATTATCAAACCAGAATCCGAGATCCATTATGATACTATGGTAATTACCTTTTTCGTAAATTACTTCTTTACAGCAAAAATTAAGAACAATATGTGTGTTTTTGAAAAAAAATGAAAAATCAGCTATAATCGGAATTCCAATGTAATTATGTGTTTTACTTGTCCAGTTTTCATAGTAAATTGGTTTATCTCTTACCTTCTGATGTATCAAACTGATTCCCGATCCTAAAGAGAGATGGAAATTTTTGTATTTATGTGGAGGTAGAAGTATTCTATTTAAAAAAATTCCCGCTTCGTTATGGCTTAGTACAGCTCCTTCATGGAATGGCACATCACCAAGTCGAAGAGCGTTATATCCGGAAATATCGAATGCATAAATCAATTTTCTTCTTTGTAAATTCATCTTAAAGCGTGAACAAAGATGATTATCCTTGCTTATTCCAGTGGTAGTACCAATTCCCAGAGTTAAATAAAATCTTTGTTTGATATTTGAATTGCTTTTCTGAATTTTACTATCATTGTTTCCTATTGAATTCAACGAAGAAGTTAATAATATAACTAATAATATAAAAATAATGTTTTTCATTTTTCCACCTTAATTATTAATTGATACTGTTGGGATACGTGTACTACGAAACACCTTGCTAATAGGCATTTTAGAAACTGCATTCTCATTTCAACAGCAAACATTTCCTGCTAATCTCAATTTCACCAGATTTTAATCGATATAAATATATTCCGCTGGAAACAGGCTGGTTGTTTTCATCCGTTCCATCCCAAGTAACAGAATCTCTCGTTCCCAAACCTGCTTGCCAGGTCGTAGCTTCATGCGAAGACTGGTTTGGGAACGCTATGAGTGTTTTCACTTTTTGACCTTTCAGATTATAAATTATCAATTCGATGTTTTCAGTGTTTTCGGTGTTTAATGAAAAAGAAATCGTCGTAGTTGGGTTAAATGGATTGGGGTAGTTAGTGAGAAGCTGTGTATCAGATACAATCAGATCATCTGCACCCGTTTCTGGATATAATGCAAAATCGACTGTAGTCGTTTGATTCTCCAGTACAATTACATAATCGAAAGTGAGATCACAATATCCCTCTGCCGTACAGGTCAAACCATCGTATACACCAACAGGGATGTTTTCCAATAAATATGCACCATTATATCCTGTTGAATCGGAAAAACTTCCGAGAGAAACACAAGCACCTTCGATCGGATCACCTGAGTAAAAATCAGTTACAATTCCATCAATATTTCCAACCGGTAATAAATCCTCATCCTGAAAGATAAGGAATGCAGAATCAGTGGTAACAAACAAATAATTATCCTGCACAGCAACATTATAACAGCATCCGGGAATTGGGTATGATTCCAA
The DNA here is from genome assembly GCA_030621085.1 of Candidatus Cloacimonadota bacterium. GTDB lineage: Bacteria > Cloacimonadota > Cloacimonadia > Cloacimonadales > TCS61 > JACNIV01. The sequence goes on from JAUXIJ010000029.1 coordinate 30,790, forward strand.
ATGAACAGGTATCTCAGGATCGGAAATATCGAATTTCATTAAATCATATTCGGCAATATAAAGATAATCACCTGTAACACAAATACCCGTTGCACCGGTTACATCATCATAAGTACAAATTATTTCCGGGTTATTAATATCAGCAATATCTATGATCTGGAAATGCTGATCACAAACGAGATACAATAGATTTTCCCGAACAACTATATCTCTCGCATAATTACAAACAGTTGTTATGGTAGTTACCAACTGTGGGTTCGAGACATCATTTATGTTTATTACCCATAAAGTATAAGCACCGTCTTCGGCAATGAAGGCATATCCGCTATCGACACAAATCCTGAGAGCGTTGCCGCTGAGAGTTAAAGAACCTTCCAGGGATGGATTTGACGGATCCTGTAAGTCTAATATTTTAAAAACATCACCATCCAAAATATAAACTAACAAATCTTCTGCATAAATATCTTTGGCAGCAGATGGATATTCTCCGGCAAATTGCGGAGCATCAGGATCGATTACATCGATTACAGTGAAAGTGGGTGTCCAATCGATATTATCCTGCATAAAAACATAATTATCTTTTACGTCGAGATTATTGGGCATTGCCCAGAGATCCAATGCATATTCTCCTCTTAAAAAGGGATTTTCAAACTCACTAATATCAATTATCTTTAATCCTCCGGGGATTAAATAAATTTCTCCCATATCTGCAAGATAAGCAAAGTCCTGATTTACTTTTACTTCCTGAAGCCAATATGGTCTTTGCAGACTCCCTTCCAAAAATGTGTTGGAAGGAACTTGAACATTCAATATTTCTAGAAAGGATGTTTCGGATGAAAACAGATAATTTCCATCAAGAAACAATGATCTCACATTATCAAACGTAGAAAAACTCTGAGCAATAAACGGAGAATTCAGATTAGAAATATCGATAACATCCATATTGTCTGATGCAACGAAAGCATAATTTCCTTCAACTTTAACATCGTGCGCAGAACCGGATGTTGAAATTTGCGATTTAAAAACAGGATTCAGCGGATTAGTTACATCAACTATCTCAAGACCATTATTGTGATCTGCAATGAATGCATATCCATTTAAAAACGCAACATTATTTCCATAACCCGGAGTGCTATAGTTTGAAACGAAAACAGGATCTTCCGGAACTGTGATATCCAATATAGTAAGCCCGATATTTGCTGTGTCAGAAATATAGGCATAATTTGCTTCAATATCTATCCCGACCGCTCCCGGCAGTGAGTAAAAGCCGATTGAATCCGGTTGAGCGGGATCTGTGATATATAGAACCATCAAACCTGATCCGTCAACCACATAAAGAATTGGATCAGATAAAAATAAAGTGTGTGCTCTTTGCAGAAGATATGTCGAAACAAGTTCCATATTGTTTATATCAACAATTCTTACACCGTCTTTATCACCGATATAAGCATAGTCACTTTCTACGATGATATCATTTGTACCAGTTATGCCTTTGCTTCCACAAGGAATGTATAACTCTGAAATAACTTCCGGATTTGAAATATCAGAAATATCCAGGTGGCAGAGACCGTTATTGAATGAAGCCCACACATCGGTTCCGGTTGAGAATACATCCGTAAGTGCCGACCACATACAACTTCCCACATATTCGATGGTCTCTTCTCTCGTATTCCGATTTGCAGGATCGATATCTGTTTTCCAACCATACGGGAATTCGTTATTTACATTCTTTTGGAAAACATTCGGGTTGGTAGAAGCGATAATCGTTGAAGTTAAAATTATAAAAAATAAAAACAGAACTATTGTATTCAACAACTTCTTTTTATTAAACATAATATTTCCTCCTTTAAAATTAACCTTGTTCCAATGCTCCCGCGTTGGAATGCATTGTTTCTGCTCCTGCGGGCGAAATATGTCCTTAGACTTTAACCGTTCCGAAGGTTAAGAAATGATAGAAGTCACATAACCTTCGGAAGGTCATATATCATTATTTCAAAAGCAACATTCTTTTAGTTTCGGAAAAGTTATTTCCTGATTTTAATCGATATAAATATATTCCGCTGGAAACAGTCTGATTGTTTTCATCAGTTCCATCCCAAGTAACAGAATCTCTCGTTCCCAAACCTGCTTGCCAGGTCGTAGCTTCATGCGAAGACTGGTTTGGGAACGCTATGAGTGTTTTAACTTTTTGCCCTTTCAAATTATAAATCACCAATTCCGTGTCCTCCGCATCCTCTGCGGTGAGATTAAAAGTAATCGTCGTAGTGGGGTTGAAAGGGTTGGGGTAATTCTGAGAAAGTTTTAAAACATTAGAGATGGCATTATAATTATCTTCAATTGATGTTGGATTCAAGGTATTATGATATAAAACATTTTGACCAACTTCGCCAACTGAACTACCAGTATTTGCGATTAATATATCGATATCATTATCATTCTGGTGGTCAAATAAAGCACATGAAACACTGAAATCTAAATTCGTTGGAAGTAATGAAGAGGTATCAATGAATGTTCCATCACCATTATTTTTTAGAAGAATATCAAAATAAGGCTCACCAAGCTGAACTCTTATCATAAATAAGTCAGGAAATTCATCATCATCAAGCAAACCAAATTGAGAATCATTGAACCATCCGTAAAGATATGGTAAACTACCATAAAAAACAGAATAATATCCATTGCCATCATTTGAAAGAAGTCTAACTTGCTGGCTAGGTGGATTAAAACCCAATCCGACTTCTAAAATATCTAAATCTCCATCATTATCAATATCACTGATAGCTAAATCTCTGGTATCTGGATCATCCTCTTCAGGCATCCTTAACTCGGTTTCATCGCTAAAGAATCCATCACCTGTGTTGTAATAACAAGCATTCTGACCACTTAATGTATCAATTACATTGCCGTATGCATCATAGATTATTATTTCCATATTTGCAAAAATAATATCATATAAATCATCATTATCGATATCTGTTGTTATCAATTCAAAAAAACCATAATTGTCAGTATTAGGTAACCTTCCAAGTGAATCTTGAATAAAAAAACCATTTCCATTATTAAGCCAAATTTCAGGTAGAATATTTAGATAAAATGTCGAGTCAGGTTCACTTACAACATTTACAATAAGATCAATGGATTGATTAACACCGAGTTTTGCAGCTTCAGCAAAATATGCGAAATCAGGATAATTAAGCTGAGGAAGTCTTTCAGTGCTCTCATCAGTAAAAACACCTGTTCCGTCATTGATAAGAAGTCCAGCAGGAAGATAATATAAACTGGAAGAATAACCTGTAAGAAAAATATCAATATCATTATCAGAATCTATATCAAATAACTCAATATCATAACAGGGAGCTTGTAAATCCGGTATTCTAATATCTGTTTCATCAATAAAATTCCCATTAGGAGTTTGAATCCAGATTCGTGGACGAGAATCTATACTTTCATCATAATTCAAAATAGAAAAGACAATATCATTTCTTCCATCTTCATTCATATCTGCAATTTCAATGTCACCAGCATCCCATTCATAAAGTGGCAAATATTCATCTGTAACATCTTCATAGCCAAATTCATCTCTTTGAAAAGGTATTGGAGGAGAGTTAGTTAAGTGATTTGGAAAAATAAAGTACATTCCAGCAGGGACATCAATTTCTTCACCATCTCTAGATAATATTTTTGAGGATGGTAACAATATAGATTGAATCTTTTCAGGATGTTGAGATATTTGCATACTTCCAATTAAAATTCCATTAATATTATAGAGATTACAATAATGACTATTTTCTATTGCGTTGAGAAGATGACATACATTAAACATTAATGCAAAAATTATTATTTTTCTGCAGTTCATAACTTACTCCTTTCTTTATTTCAACAGCAAACATTTTTTTGTAGCCACCACTTTTTCCGATATTTTTAACTGATAAAAATAAATTCCACTTCCAACAGCGAGATTATTTTCATCTTTCCCATCCCAAATCACTGTGTGTTGACCTGCTGAAAGCTGATTGCTGACGAGCTGTTTTACTTTCTGCCCTTTAATGTTGTAAATATCAAGGGTCACAAACGAGGACGTTTGTGTTACGGAAAAAGAAATCGTTGTAGTGGGGTTGAAGGGATTTGGATAATTTGTGAGTTCACACTCAGTTACACCGCAGGTAGAATTATAATCATCAATGCTTCCAACAAGTTCATTCTTGAGAATTTGAAAAGAACAATCAGTAGAGACATACAGATGATCATTTGCATAAGTTACACCTCTGCACCAGCCTGCGGTTTGAAAGAATTCCTCACGAAAAGGAGCATTGGGATTGCTCACATCTATTTCCAGGAAACCACCTATCATATTTGTAATATAAGCATAATCTCCATTCACATAGATATTTGAATAATTGGAAAGATCATCATCAAAATATGAGCCGATGATCTGAGGAGCATTGATAATACTGATGTCAACTATCTGTAGTTGTTCCTGAGAAACAACATAAAGTAAATCTTCCACAGTAAAAATACCTGTTACTTCTCCGGCAGCAGTAAAAGAAGTAACCATTTGTGGATTTAAAGCATCACTTACGTTCACGATCCATACTTCACCCACAGAATCTCCAATAAAAGCATATCCGTTATCTACATATATTTTACTACCATCTTCAGTGCCGAGAGTTATAGAACTTATTAATAAAGGATTTGAGGGAACCTGCAGATCCGTTATCTGAAGAGTGTTACTTACCGCAAGATATGTGTATGGATCGCCGGCAAATAGATCCTCTACAGCTGCCGCATATTCTCCGGCATACACCGGAAGATCAGGATTACTAACATCCACGATCTCAACGATTTCATTCATAATATCCGGAATATATGCATAGTTATCTTTGACAGCAAGTATGAAACTGAAACTGGGAAATCCTATAGAATAATTTCCCCTGGGATATGGATTATAAGGATCACTTATATCAATAATATTAAGTCCGCTATTAAACCAATCTCCCATATCTACTATGTAAGCAAAATCTCCCGAGACCTTGATTCCCCGTGAATAATAAACTTCTACATCGATGCTTCCCTCAAGTGAGAAGTTCAATGGATCTTGCACATCCTGTATTTGTATAGAATTAGGTCCAACTTCAAACAATCTGTTTCCATCTATAAAAAGGTTTCCGCTTCTTCCATAGCTCACCGCTACAAAAGGAAGTTCCGGATCAGTTATATCTATCACAGCGATCTCGGAAGGAGTTGACACAGACACAACAACATATTGGGCATCAATCATTGCTACACGCATTACCGATCCGTCAAAATCGATATTTGAGACCGGGGATGGATTCAAAGGATCATATACATCCACTATATTAAAACCACTCGAGCCAGAAGCCAGATAAGCATATCCATTTTCTACGATAAGCTTATTCGTACAACAAATATCGGTTAGCTCAGAAATAAAGGTGGGATTTTCGGGAGTTGAAATATCGAGGATAGTAAGCCCCGCTCCTGCTGTAGATGAAACATAAGCATGATTGCCGACTATATCGAGTCCCACGGCGCCTGCTTTCTCATAAAAGCCAATAGAATCCGGCTGGGCAGGATCCTGTACATCCAATACCCAGAAGCCTGTTCCATCAACCACGTAAAGATTAGAACCCCTGAGATACAAACTGTGTGCCCTTTTCAGCGAGTAGGTGGAGATAAGTTCCATATCGTTTATGTTAATTATTCTCACGCCTTCGTGGTCGCCTATATAAGCATAATCTCCTTCTACCAGGATATCATTCACACCCATTATCTGACCCTGTTTCAAAGTATAAAACGGGGTATATATCCTGGAAAGAAATACGGGGTTTGAAATATCTGATATGTCGATAAACCAGAGTCCATCACCGAACGAACACCAGACGCTGTCACCGGTTACAAATACGTCGCTCATGCATTGCCACATACAACTTCCTACGTGCTGGATAGTTCCATTTTCCCTGGAATCTGTGGGTTCTATAAAATTCCCTTCAGGTACTACCCATCCATCCGGAAGGCTCTTGTCTTTTGTAATTTCCTCAACCGGAATATCAAATGCCACGAGGGAAATGGTAAGTGAAATGATCAATACGCTAAACATAATAACTTTTTTTTTCATTTTTTCCTCCTCTAATTATAAGTTTTTTCTAACATTTCAAAAACCAATTTGAACTCGACTCGAGTTCGTTAACCCGAGTCGGGTTCATACATAGAAACACTTTATTTCACATAACTCTTTTTATATAATTTCTTATAAAAGTCAATCCAAATTACTAATGCACTGATAATTAGAATTGAATATAATACTGCTGTCCTATGAAATTTAGGATAATAAAAATCAGTGTAATTGATCAGCAGCCACATTATTGTCGATACAATCCCTGCAAAAACCAGAGTTCTTGATAACCAGTATCCCATTAAGTAATTCAACCGCTTAATATCTTTTGGAAATTTGTAAAGAATCGAAAACCAACTATCTTTCTTTCCCAAATAAACATAGGTCATAAATTCGCTGAATTTGAGTCCTTTTTCAGAAGGCAAGAGATCATATTTTTTGAATGTGTTGATGTATAAAGCATAAAATGTATAGAGCAGTACTCCTATTATGATAAATAAAAGAGGTCCCCAGTTCAATCCGAAAATTGAAACAAGCGGATTTGCTTCTTTACTGAGATCGGGAGTAAATTGCGATGTAGCATACACATCGTAAGCTCTGGATAATATTATCCAAATTGTGATTGAAGTGAATTTGATTACTTTTTTCATTTTACACCTTTGCTAAACTTGACACAAGTCTAAAAGATCTTGTGTTAAGTTGAACTGTTTTCAACTTAAGTCAAGATTGTCCAGCAGCGACCGGACAACTTGACTCAAGTTTTAGTTTCCAATTATTTCAACAGCAAGCATTTCTTAACTGCTTCAGTTTTACCATTCACATTTAATTTATAAAAGTACAAACCAGAACTTACAGATTTACCAGATTTATCTTCTCCGTTCCAGATTACTGAATGCTGACCTGCTGAAAACTGATCGCTGATAAGCTGTTTTACTTTCTGTCCTTTGATGTTGTAGATTTCAAGTGTCACAAACGAGGACGCTTGTGTTACGGAAAATGAAATTGTTGTAGTAGGGTTGAACGGGTTGGGGTAATTAATTAAGTTTACATTAACTTGTGGAAAAATAGTTTTATTATCATTGGATGTAATAGGTGAATCTAACCAATTATCATAATCAACAAAAGCCAGAATCTCATTATCAAAAATATCCCAAATTACTGAAATGTTCGAGGGATAGGGAAGAGAATCCATTTCGTTGGTTGTTGATTCACCCCAGTAATTATATTGAAAATCAATAACTTCTGTTGAATCTTCCACATTTACACAAACATCATATTGTGAATTTCCATAAATATCATTATTGTTAATGATCGGCATCACATTTCCTACAACTTTAATTCCAGTATTTTCATTTTCAATGATTTGATTATATTCGATTATAGAGTTAGTGGAATAACAGCAAAAAGATGAAGCAGTATAATCGGAATCATTTCCGTAAATGAGATTATTTTCGACATAACCAGAAGAACACATTAAACATAAACCACTGCCATGATCAACACCATAGCCAGCATTTGTAATATTATGATGTATTTCATTATTTATCAGTTCACCATCCCAATTATCAAGATAGATACCACCACCATGATATCCTCCGGTATTGAAAGCTATTTCGTTATTTTCAATGATTGCGGATGAATTGGAACAATATATTCCTGCACCATCCAAATACCAAATGCCCATTTGATTATTGATAATGAGGTTATCTTGAATCGTGGCTGAAGCATTCTCGATAAATATTGCCTGAACAGTTGATCCGGTAATAGTAAATCCAATTAATTTAGCATTAACGGATTCTTCATTTTCAAAGATAATGGCATTTTCATCTTGTGTGGGTGTTATAATGCAGTTATCAGGTCCATTTGCACTCGTAATCGTTATGTCTTTACCAATATAATTAACACTTTCATTATAGAAGCCATCTGCAACGCAAATAACATCTCCATTCTGTGCATAAGCAACTGCTTCATTAATTGTTGGAAAATCACCGGGAACATAAATAGTCTCTGCTATTAAAAAAGTAACCATACAAAAGATTGAAATAAAAAAAATAGTCTTTTTCATCTTTTCCTCCTAATTTATTAATTTATTTCAAATTTAGTTTTCATCATATTTATAAATTCTCTTTTATCAGTTTTTATTCTTACTTTTGAATCATAAAAATTACCACTACCAATTAACCAGAATAATTTATCTAC
>JAUXIJ010000183.1 GCA_030621085.1 Candidatus Cloacimonadota bacterium
TAGTAATAGTTTAGTTTTTCCTAAAAATGATATAAAAAACGTAGCAATTATTGTAGCGGTGCGATTCATCGCACAAATTTTCGGATATTTTCATTATGTCGGATAAATCCGACCGCTACAATTTAGGGAAAACTTACCTATTACATATAATAAGACAATAGGGAGTGCAAGTTATGTTGATTGAATATATTGAAGAAGCGTTGGAAAAAGCACATTACGAAATTATCGAAGATAAGGAGCCTTTTTATGGTGAAATTCCTGGATTACGGGGTGTGTGGGCAACTGCGAAAACCCTTGAAGAATGCAGGAAGAATTTGAAAGAGGTTCTGGAAGGATGGATATTGTTAAGTATGCAGAAGGGCATTCCAGTACCCAGGATTGGTAGGTATAGAATAAAACCTCTCGAGTCAGTTAAAGTCTAAATTGTCAAAGCTTACTCCAGTATCTCGGATTGAATTGATAAGAAGATTACGTAAATTAGGATTTGAGTGTCCATTTCAGGGAGGTAAACACCAGTTTATGGTCAAAAAAACCATAAGATTGACTTTACCTAATCCACATCGTAAAGAACTTAGCCCTGATTTGATAAAAAGAATTTTGCGGCAAGCAAGGATATCAAAAGCCGACTGGTTAAGATCATGAGCATCAATTATGCAAAAACCAGAGGTAAATATGCATCTTTGAGTTGGCAGATAATCTAACATGTAAATGAATTTGAAAATTATGAAAAAATCACTTATACTAATTTTCCGAAGGAAATAAGGAAGTAAGGAACGCTTGATTATAATAGAATTTTGTATAGAATTAAACAACAGGAGGAATCTGAATGACAAAGCAGGTTGCTGATTTAAGTGTTAAAGAACTCGAGCGTCTAATTGAAAAAGCTATTAAAAGAGAGCTGCAGTCTTTAATGCTTGATCCGGATTATGGATTAGAACTCCGTGACACAATTAAGCGAAGATTGAAGTCTTCATTAGCATCCAAAAAAAGAATTCCTTTTGAAGAAGTCAAGCAAAGGATTGGACTATCTCGTTATACAGAGTAGAATTCACCCCTCAAGGACTCGATGATATCTCAAAGCTGGATAAATCAGTTGCCAAACGAATCATACAAAAGACGGAATGGTTGGCAAGAAATTTGGACCTTATTATACCTCAATTATTAAAGGGAGAATTTAAAGGAATGTATAAATTAATGATAGGAGAATGGCGTGTTCTTTATACAGCTGATTTTGCGAAGAAGGTTATTACAATACATATACTTGGACATCGTAAGAATATTTACAAGAAGACGAAACAAGTAAGACGGAGCATATCAGGAGAGGAATGAAAAAAATAGCAATTCTACTACTTTTGTTCTCTTTTATTTTCGCACAATCCACCATTCCATCAGGAAACGTGGTAGATCCTGAGACTCAAACTTCTGAAAGAAGTCCGTCTGCATCTGAAGTTATCCGTTTGAATCAAACTTCCGAAGGAAATTAAGGAGGTTAAATCCATGCCTACACTTAAGGAATTTGTAGA
>JAUXIJ010000160.1 GCA_030621085.1 Candidatus Cloacimonadota bacterium
CAGTTTTCCATATGATCAAACCCAACTGTTACAGTGTCTGTCATTTGCCCCTTTCTAAATTCATAGGAAAAAGTTCCAGAACCCGTACTGGTCATACCATGGCAACTTCCGAGAAAGGCAAACTTCATTGGCTGCCGATTCGTCATATCTTGTTTAAGATTTGTTGCATAATAGTCACTCCCGGTAGTTTCAGCCTGGAAGTAGTATTCATCACCATGTGCCAACTCATAAAAGTATTCCACCGTTGAATCGCTTATATGAGAGGATATGGTTGATGGTGTTGGCAACGACAAGCTAATAGTAGATGTACACCATTTTGCGAACCAAAAATCAGCGTTCTCTCTATATTCTATCCAGGGATCAGGGCAGCTTGCATCGTTGTATCCTGATAATGAAAAACCCTTGGATGGTGTAGGTATTCCCTGTCCAATCTGTTCCCCATCGATATTGTATATTATTGTTGTCCCATCGATGTGCCTGACTTCTCGGCAAACTAATGGATATTCTTGCAGATTATCAAAGGTATAAAAGTTTCTGCAATCATCTTTTTTTGGGAAAACCACTAACTGTTTCCAAAAGAAGTTATCGAGATCAAAAACTTTGTCTACAGAACCCTGTAAGGATAGTTCAATATCAGTCCAGCTTTTTTCATATTTGAGTACCTCGCTATTTTCAATATCCATATGTAACAAAATAAAATCGTTTTTCACAAGGATGTCATCAACCATATGCTCCCAATATTTCACTTGTCTATTACCAATGATTTCATCTACAATAAGGTTTTTCCCCTCTGTTTCTTCTATCTCTTTAAATATTTCTCCGTTAGTCATTTCTTTCATCACAGGGAGTTTATAAGCATTCGCTGTCAATATCAAAGATGAGGTGGCAGTGGTTACTAATAGCATACAAACCAAAATTCCAATTATTTTCTTTTTCATGTCTTTTCCCCCAAATTATAGGTTATATTCTAATATATTATAATATAAAATCAATACTTAAGTTTTCTGGATATATTTTATTGCAACATTTGTAACGATACAGCAAGATTTTTTATAAACATACTACAGAACACATCACTTACGGCAATAAATGGACGGAGGGGGCACTTTTCATTTTCTCATGCCCTCTCTTTCCTTTCCAAAATCAAAATCCCCAAATACTCATTTCAATAAAAAGATAAGAAGAAAGAAGGTTTGCTAGCTATAGTCCTAGTATTTGTCTTAGTATCGGAAACATATGTGGATAATTCTCTAAGAAATTTAGGAACGGTGTGTTGATTGGTGTAATAGTCTATTGAACGATTGCGAAATCTTCAGGGTTAAAAAGATCTAATATCCATTCTATAAATTGAGTTATTATACTGATGAGGGCAGTTATTGCTTCGATGAGAGCCAATATAAGGTCTCCAATTTTCATTAGATTAGCTATGAATTGAATCATCCCTGTGATTAAATCAATAAGAAATTGGATTAGAGCAATTATAATATCGATTATTCCTTCAGGTTGAACATTAAAAGAAATATCTTCTAATTTTTCAGTACAAACCCCGAATTCCCCTTCAAGAACCGCTCTCTTTTGTTCAATTTCACTTACAGTCTTCATCAAAGGTGTACTATGTACCTGTGGTACAGCCGTAGCTGTAGATGCCGTAAGCAATACGACAGCAATAGCCCCCAATACAATCAAACTTTTCTTCATTTCTTTACCTCCCTTTCTGTTTTAAATCATAAGATAGAATTTAAATGTTCCCCTGGAATATCTTGCCTCCCCTTTCCTTTCCAAAACCGAAACCACTATAGTTCTTTTGTACGTACGTCCTATGTCCAGAAGAAAAGTTACACTGCGTTTAAAGAAAGAATTCCACCC
>JAUXIJ010000144.1 GCA_030621085.1 Candidatus Cloacimonadota bacterium
ACCACACTCATGATCATGTACTCAAAGAATTACGATTATATTCTCCGCTCATCGGTAAGGGGTTTTACTTCATCTGTGGAGATACCATTATAGAGGATATACCGGAACAAAAACATCGCGATCGCCCATGGGGCCCCGGAAACAATCCGAAAACAGCTCTGCGCCAATTTCTCAATGAAAACGATAGATTTGAAGTAGATAGAAAACTCGAGAATAAGCTTCTGTTTACCTGCAATCCCGGGGGATATTTGAGGTGTTGTAAAGATTAGCAGGGAAGTATTTCCGATACAATCCATTTATTACGGAATGCAAATAAATCATAGAAGGGCATAGTTGAATGTAATATGTTCGCATGTCCATAAGATTCAAGAAATGAGGAGGCAATTAATGACCAATCAAGATTCACCTACTGTTGGGATTGGACTTCCTGTATACAACAATTCGAAACATCTCTCCAAGACATTAGATTCACTAATAAATCAAACTTATTCCAATATTTTTATTTATCTGTCCGATGATTGTTCGAATGATGGAACGGATGCAATTTGCGAATTATACGCTGAAAAGGATAAACGAATTCAATATTCCAGGAATGAAATTAATGTTGGACCCTATGAAAATCATGAAAAAGTTCTCTCATTGTCAACAACGGATTATTTTATGTTTTCAAGGGGCCATGAAATTTTATCCCTAAACCTTATTGAGGAGTGTGTCCGGGTTATGGAGGAGGATAGAAGTTTAGCCTTTGCCTTCGCAAGGACAGTCTGGATAGATGAGAAAGATAATATTATTCCAAATAAACCTATTGGTTATATTGACACAAGAGGGTTTGATGTGGTCACAAGGTGCGCTTTAGGATTGTGGAACAATCCTAATTGTTTTTACGGCCTTGCTAGATCAGAAGCAATAAAGAGCATTCGCATCTTTGTACAAAGTATGGGTTCTGATCAAATTATGTTATTCGAAATGGCATTAATTGGTGCTTTTGCCCATGTGCCTTCAGCTACCAGATACAGAAGATATATCTATAGCGAAGAAACGTTTCGCAAAAGAGTCGAGAAATACAAAACGATTACATTCAAAAAATTAAACATTATAGAACGTATTTGGCCCTATGCACGCACTCCATTTGAATTAATACTGTCCTTAAAAAAATCTAATATTTCAATTAAAAACAAGATATTGATCCTGTTCGTAATTTTATTTAATTCCCCCCTTAGATACCTGGTTTCAGTAGGCAAACAATTATAATTGTTTGCTGTAATTATCCTGGCAATTACATCATAATCTAAGGAAAAAGTTTCTTATGTTTTTGAGCGATGATGCCGAATTCAAATAACCGCCCCTGGTATAGCTATGTGCTGCTGGCCATTGTTTTTTCCGCAGTTGCCTGGTTCATCCTTAATAATCTCGATGAAATTACGCGATATAATTTCCGGTTCAAATACTCAAATTTAATTCTCTGTTTTGTTTTCGTGAATGCTGCTTACATAGCTATCGCATTTATATGGTTTAAAATTTCAATATCATGTGGTTTGAATGCCTCGCTACTTAAAGCTTGTGAAGCTTGGTTTCTTTCACTTCTTGGAAAATATGTACCTGGGAAAGTTACGCTATTTTTAGTCAGATTTGATGCTTACAGGAAATATTCGAAGAGGAAGGTTGCAGTTGCCATAAGTATTGAACAGATTTCATCAATGGCGGCAGGCTCAATCTTGTTTCTGGTGGCATTGACATCAAGTGTCCAAATCGTGCCTTATTACATCAAATGGGTTTCATGTATTGGCGCTGTTTTATTTTTATTGCTGCTGTGGCCCCCTATATTTATGTCTTTGATCAACCATGGGTTCAAGTTTCTTAAGAGAGAGCCCATTAAAGAATTTCCGCCTTACGGCGTGTTGATCAGGTTTGTGTTCGCATATATTTTTGCCGGTCTTTTACAAGGAATGGGGTTTTATTTTGTGCTTAATTCCTATTCACCAGTGGATTTCAGGTATTTTCTAATCATAGCAGGCATATACGAAGCTGCGTCTCTCATAGGATTAGCCGCTGTATTCGCTCCCAGCGGCATTGGAGTTCGGGAAGGAATACTTTTCATCTGCCTTTCGTCATTCATCCCGAAGCCTGCCGTGATTGTTGGCGCAATTACCATAAGATTGATTACTACTGCGGCTGAACTATTGCTAGCCGGGTTTTTTCTTGCTGCTTATAAAATTAGAACAAATCGAAGCGGGGAACATGGGGGACGTCCATTGGAATAGAATAAGCGGGACGTTATGTTGTGAGTCTTATTATGTTGTGGGTTTTAGGTTTAAATATCCATTTAATTCTTCTTATTCCATTTAATTCTTTTAATTCCTTCTGGCGCGGTGTATCCTTAAATTAA
>JAUXIJ010000100.1 GCA_030621085.1 Candidatus Cloacimonadota bacterium
GGTTTGGGCAAACAAACCTGCAATACAACAAAGCAGTATAGTAATCATAAAATAATTCTTCATTTTCATCTCCTTTTTTTCTTTTTTATTCTTTTTGAGTTCAGGAGAATTTCACTCGAACTTATTCTTACAGATAATGAACAGCATAACTTCCTCCTTCAAAACTAATTAAAGGAAGAGAGCGTCAAACTATTTCACAAAAACTTTTTGACATCATTTCGATGAAATTACTTAATGTCTCCGGGAAGAGTGCTGTGGAGATTATTTTGCAATGGTCCTACCTTTGCTTGGTCGAAACACTCTCTTCCTTTTTAAAATTCTAATCATCTCGAAGCAAATTTAACTTTTCATTCTTTGTGATGAAACTATTTCTGAGAAATCCAATTTCAGAAAAAAAAATGAATTGTTTTGTCAAATGTTTTCTTAAATTAATATTAAAAATAGATACAACTTCCGCGGGAATGACGGAATTAGTTGATACCTTCTTACCTATGCTTAGGTCAAATTACCAAGGTCGATTAAAAGCTGGATACAGTCTGCTTGGGAAGGTCTTAGTTATTAAATCAATTGCGCTACTTCTTTATATTTTAATTTTTTAATGATATTAAACAGATTTTCCAGCCTGGAACACAATTCATCTATCGTTCCGTTATTTTCTATATTTATATCTGCCAGCTTCTGCTTGTCATAATCGGACATTTGTGATTTAATTCGCTGTTCTATTTGGGTAATCTTCATTTTATCTCTTTTCTGGCTGCGGGAGATCCGATTTTCTTTGGATGCCGATATATTAATCGTCAGATCAAAAGCGTCCTGCAAGTTGTTTTCAAAGAGCAGCGGAATTTCAAAAACAAGATAGTCTTCTCTGCTCGAATCAATGATTGCCTGAGTTTTACTGCGAATTTGCGGATGAAGAATGCTGTTCAGGAATTTCAGATTTTCAGTGGAATCAAATACGATCTCTCCCAGTTTTTTACGGCTTATTGCACCATTTTCCAGGATTTCATTACCAAATTTCTCTGCTAAAATATAGATCACTTTTTCATCCTGCAAAACTGCATGACCCAATTTATCAGTGTAATGAACAGTAAATCCTTGCTCTTCAAACCACTTGGAAACAAGTGTTTTCCCGGAAGCGAAACTTCCGGTTACTGCAATCAGGAAAGGTCGTTTATGTTGTTTCATCCTTGATTCTCTGAGAAAGTTCGTCTATGGAAAGACCCGGGAATAGTTCCCCGTTCCTTGCTACGGATATTCTGCCTGTTTCTTCGGAAACAACTATAACAAATGCATCTGTGCCTTCGGTAATACCCACAGCTGCCAGGTGACGAGTACCCAGTTTTTGCGCATATTCCACATTCTCTGAAAGAGGTAATACCACTTTCACAGCTAATATCCTGTTATTACGGATAACTACTGCGCCATCATGCAGGATGGTTTTATTATTGAAAATCGTAAGCAATAGTTTTACCGAGGTCTGGGCATCGATTATTTCTCCGGTTTCAATGAAATCATTCAGTTTCCTGCTGTTCTCGATCACTATCAATGCTCCAATCTTTCTGAAAGACATTATTGAAACAGCATTTAAGAGAGGAGAGAAGACTGATTTTTTGGCATCACTGAATAGAGATTTTAAATTGTGACTTTGAGCCAGCCGGGCAAACAAATTGCGAATTTCCTGCTGAAAAAGAATAATAAATACGATCACCCAATAATCTTTGAATACTTTCAAAACCGAGGAGACCATATTCAAATTCAATATCGAAGCTGTAAAATAGATTATCAAAGCGGCAGCCAATCCGATAAGGATTTGAAATCCTCCGGCTTTTTTCAATACCAAAATCAACCTGTATAATATATACGCAACTATAAGAATATCGATAATATCCGTTATCCTGGGAATTAAAATACTCATTTAACATCCTTTATTCTTTGTAATGTCTGTATAAAAAGTTTATGTTGTTGAACATCATGAACCCGCACAATATCTACGCCATTTTGGAAAGCAAGAGCAGTTGCTGCAAGGCTTCCTTCCAGCCTGTCTTCCGGTTTGGAATCGTAGATCTTTCCAATAAAACTTTTACGGGAAGCGCCCAACTGAACAGGTAAACCAAAACTCTTGAATTCAAGAAGTTTCTTTAAAATAATTAGATTATCTATCTGCCTTTTCCCAAATCCGATTCCCGGATCCAGAACGATTCTGCTTCTATTGATTTTATTTGAAATACAATGATCGATCCGTTCCTGGAAGAACTCCATGATTTCATCTATTGTATCTTCATAAAACGGCTCTTTCTGCATGGTTTGCGGAGTTCCCAGCATATGCATCATTATTATAGGAACATCCGGATATTTTAGGAGAACTTTAACCATTCCAGCATCAAACCTCAAAGCACTAATATCATTTATAATGGAAGCACCTGCATGAATAGCTTTGTCTGCAACTTCAGCTTTATTTGTATCGATCGAGATTGGGATGTCGGATCGTTTTCTGAAT
Organism: Candidatus Cloacimonadota bacterium; assembly: GCA_030621085.1. Classification (GTDB taxonomy): domain Bacteria; phylum Cloacimonadota; class Cloacimonadia; order Cloacimonadales; family TCS61; genus JACNIV01. Next base: position 2,498 of record JAUXIJ010000100.1, read on the forward strand.
TCTTCAATTACAGGAATTATTCTTTCCAATTCGGTGGGAATGTCTACCATTTCCGCTCCCGGTCGGGTAGATTCTCCGCCGACGTCTATGATGTCGGCTCCTTCTTCCAACATTCGAATTGCATGATCTACAGCTTTATCAACCCGAATGAATTTATTCCCATCGGAAAAACTATCGGGAGTTACATTCAAAACTCCCATTATTTTTATAGAATCCAGTTTCAGTTTTTTCCCATTGCAATTCAGTATAGTTGTTTGTTTTCCCAACACATTTTCCAGCATTAATTCCAGATCTGTTCTGATTTCCGGAAGACCAAATATTGTCTGATGGTTTAATTTATTTATTAGTTTCTTTATCTTGTCTGCATTTCCCAGCAAGATCATATTGCTTGTTTTTTCCACACCATTTACCACACCACGAGCAACAGCAGCATCTCCCCCGATGGATAACATTTCCTGTTTGAGTATATTGGCAGCCCCCACGTGAACTTTGGTAAGTTTGATGGATAATCCCAAAGCTTTGGAAGCCATTACAGCAATACCTTGCGAAGATACTTTTATTTTTGTAAGTTCATTTTTTGCTTCTTCCAGATCATTGATATACAAAATTCTATTCATAATTATTTCAATTCGTAGATAAAGGTGATTATACCTTTTTGCACAACATCCTGCGAAATGGTTTTAAATTTCCATTTTCCCAATGCATCCAAGCTATTGTTCTCCAGAGCTGGATCTGCTTTTTGAATAATGATCATATTTATAACGGAACCGTCTGGTTCCACTTCAAAGCTTATTTTTACTTTCAAGGTTTTTTGTACTACTTCCGGATAAAGAGGTATAACTTTATGCAATATCCGGCGGTTGGTAATTTCTCCTTCCAGAATGTAAGGAGAATCTGCTCCAGTCTCTCCAAAAAGCCTGTTTGTAAGTGATTTCAGATAATCCTCGTTAGCAACTGCTACTGCTTCTTCACTTTCAGATTCCGAGAGCGAAGTTACATTGTCTTCTTTTAAACCAGATTTGATAGTTCTTTGCCCGATCTTGTCATTTAAGTCGATCTGGTTGTAAGCGGTTTCTTTATGTTGAGGAACATAAATCGGTTCATCCGACTCCGTATAACTTTTTGGTAATTCCACTTTTTTGGGTATAAGATTACTTTTACGTCCGCTTTCAAAAGATTCGGAAGTACGGGACAACTGCGAACGAGGGGAGATAAATCTTTCGTTATTTGGCGATTCGTTAAATCCGAATTCGATGATCTCGATCCGTTTGAATATCTTTTGTGGAAGGATGGTCAATTGTATTAGAAAGGCTGTCAGAACAATTAAAAGATGAAATACTACTGAACCCAGGAAAGCAGTTTTTCTCTCACTCATTTTCTTCTGTATATTCGATCTCTGTGGCAATGAAAAAACGATTTGTTCCCGAAAGTTTTGCCAGGTCCAACAGTTTTACCACTTTCTTTAAAGCAATATCCTTATCTGCTCGTACTACCACCACTTGTTCCGGATCATCGATCAATTTACGATTCAAGATTTCAGGTAATTCTTCCCACGATACATATTCGTTATCGATGTATATCTCTTCATCTTTTGTTAAAGTTATACTGATATTTTTATTGAATTCATTCTGCTGGGAACTAGAGCCAGGCAGATCAACTTTGATCCCGGAATGAGTAATGAAATTTGATGAGATCAACAGGAAGATAATAAGCAGGAAAATAACATCGGTAAAAGAGATCATAGTTACAGTAGATATCCTTTTCTTCCGAATGCTAATTTTCATCCTTGATTCTCCTGATACTGAAAATGAATTCATTTGAATTCTCTTCCAGTTGTTGAGCAAAATCTTCCACTTTTCCTACCAGGTAATTATAAAATAAGATCATGATAATGCCCACAGTTAAGCCGCCAATTGTGGTAATCAATGCTTCCCAGATGCCGTTAGCCAGCAGGCTGATATCCACTCCTCCACCTGTTCCACCTATTTTCATGAAAACCTTTACCATACCGGTTACCGTCCCAAGAAAACCAATAAGGGGTGCAATAGCAGCAAAAGTGGCTACTGTTCCCAGGTTTCTTTCCAGTTGATGTATCTCTTTTTTTATAGCAGCTTCAATTATTTCTTTGAGATCTGATATATTTTTATCGATACTCTCCACCGCTTTGCTCAGGACAACTGCAAATGGGCTGTTTTTGCGTGTTTCGCAAATTTGAATTGCTTTCTCATATTGCCGGTTATTCAGGTAACCATAAATTTCCTGACGAAATTCTTCTTCGTCCTTTTGTGCATTTCGAAATTTTAAAAGTCTTTCAATGATGATAATCAATCCCAAGAAAGAAATGAGTAAAAGCACGATCATCAAAAAGCCACCTTTAGCAGCAATTGAAAGCAGATTGGTCTTATTGGCAATCTCTGTAGTAGCCGCAAGAAAAACAGGATTCATTACACCTCCTTCACATACTTGTGAAGTGATGAGAAATAAATCGCTTTAAGTTGTCAATTTATCTTTTATCTAAGTCGAAAATGATTGACACGAGAGATAATAAAATGAACCTCAACGAGAAATTAATAAAAAGGAATTGCATTATGAAATCTAATTCCTGGAATAATTATTTTGGGATCACAACTTTCGGAGAAAGTCATGGTATTGCAATTGGCGTTGTTATACAAGATATCAAGTCAGGCATAGAATTTCCACTGACAGAAATCCAGAAGGCACTGAATGCCAGAAAGCCCGGTAATAAAATGTTTTCATCTGGCAGAAAAGAAGAAGATCGCATTCAAATTCTATCCGGTGTTTTTGAGGGAAAGACCACAGGAATGCCCATCTGTATGGTAGTTTATAATAAAGATGCAAAGTCTGAAGATTACCAGAATTTAAAGAACATCTTTCGTCCCGGACATGCCGATTTTTCCCTGTTTCAAAAATACAAGATTTACGATTACCGGGGAGGTGGAAGAGCTTCCGGTCGGGAAACAATAGCCCGGGTTGCTGCATCCGAAATGGTCGATCATCTTTTGCAAGATATAAGCATAAAAATCTATCCGGTTAAAATTGGTAAGTTTGAGAGTTCAAATATCGATACTTCATTTCAAAATGAACTCAACTGGCTTGACCGGAACAATTATAATGAACTTGTAGAATACCTAGAAAAAATCAAAAATTCCGGGGATTCCATTGGTGGAATTGTTGAGGTGAAAATAGAAAATATTCCAGCTGGCCTGGGTGATCCTGTGTTTGAAAAACTCGATGCAAATCTTGCCAAAGCAATTTTGTCTATCGGAGCTATAAAAGGAATAGATTTCGGGGATGGATTTGCCTTAGCAGACCTGCAGGGAAGCAAAGCAAACGATCAGATGGGAAAAGAAGGATTCTTATCAAATCATAGTGGCGGTATTCTGGGTGGGATAAGCACAGGACAAAACATTACTTTCAGGTTTGTAGTAAAACCAACTTCTTCCATTAATATCGAACAAAAAACCATTTCTCATGCAGGAGAAGAGGTTATATTCAAATCAAGTGGAAGACACGATACATGCATAATTCCCAGAATTATTCCGGTAGCCAAAGCTATGATCAAACTGGTTCTGGCAGATGCTGTCAGCTATCAGAAACTTATCGATAACGCACAATTAGAAATTAATGATTTCCGCGAAGCCATAGATAAAATTGATGAAGATATTTTGATCGGATTAATTAGAAGACAGGAAATTTCCAAATTGATCGGTGAATATAAGAAAAAAAATAATCTGAAGATCGAAGATAAAAACAGGGAAAAAGAATTACTTAAAAAACTAAAACTAAAAGCAAAAACTTGGAGTTTTAATGAAAAACAGGTTTCAACTCTCTGGAAAATAATCCTTAAAAATAACAAGA
>JAUXIJ010000042.1 GCA_030621085.1 Candidatus Cloacimonadota bacterium
GCTACATACACACTTAAAATAATGGCAATCTGTGCTAGCCAATCCACAGCTTTTGTAAAAGCGTAGTAAGTAGAACCGGATACAACGACTGTGTCACCTGGTTTTAGAACCGGAATTAAATCGGGATCACCTGTTTCTAAATATTTTTTTATATTTATCCAGATAACCTTTTCACCTTCTTCTGTTGTTCGAATGATTCTTATTTTAGAAAGCTTGGCATTCTCTGTAGGTCCTCCGGCAGAAGAAATAAGTGTAAGAAGATCAGTATTATCAGGGACAATATATAGTCCCGGCTTTTTTACCTGACCCCAGATATAAGTTTTTATCTTTAATTGTTCGGTGCCGGCTAAAGTACCTGAATAAAGATATATCGATGCTGGATTATAGGCGGAAGTTGCTCCTTCGTTTTGAGCTAAAATAACCGAAGAGAACATTAGAACAATTATAAATAATATTATTTTTTTCATTTATGCTCCTTGAATTTTCCAAGTATTTAATTGATATTACAGAGTCAAGTAATTCCTTACTCGGTAATATAGATGTACCTCTCCTCAGATTCTGCACCGGAATCTATGATATAATCATTTCCTTCGATCGTATATATAACGCCGGATTGCCCGAATACATCCACACGCCATATTAGCGTTGCCGATGGATCGATTGTAGGTCCCTCATATTGTGTTTCAAGCGGATCGTAACCAAGTGGGGTCCATTGCCAAATTAGATTTCGATTCTCATCAAATACCAGCAATATGTACTGAATAGCATTTGCAGCAGCATCCCATGCGAATGTAATATTATTAGCATTTGAGAAAGATTCATGATTTGAAGGTTGTATAAGGGAAGGTTTATGTGTCAGTTTATAACCCACAGTATCGGAAAGTGTGGAATTGCCAGCTTCATCTACTGCTTTAATAAAGTAAAACAGGTTATAATTTACAGGTGCAGTCACATCCCGATAGATAGATTGATTATCATAATTTAACGAATTTATTTTTTCAACAAAATCTAAACTATCACCGTAATACGCTTCTGCACTGAATCTGAATATTTCCAGGTAATCGATATCTGAATCTGTAATATTATACCATTGGATCTGCATCTGGTTCCCCTCAGGAACCGCATCTATGCCATTATTCTCTAACTCAAGATTATTGGGGTAATAATAATTTGCACCCAAAACACCTGTATCACCAAGATGAGGAATAAGTTCCGGAGGTTCAGGGGGAGTAGAATCCACACCCAGATTTTCTTCTCCTGTACAATTCATAAGCAATATCACAATTATCGGTAGTAAAAATATCTTTTTCATAATTTCCTCGCTCAGAAATTAAATCTCAATCCAATACGATTTGTATTATCAAGAACGCTGGTTATAAAAGCATAATCTATGGTGAAGTCGTAAAGTGTCAAACTAAGCCCGGTAGAAAAGTTGGTGTCGCTATATCCCAGCCTGAAACCGAGCAGTTCTTTGTAACGATATTCAAATCCATAATGGTATATAATATCATAAATATAATCAATATCTCTTGAAAGCACGAATGAAGAATTTATGAAATTCAGCGGTTGATGGAAAGCCATGCCCAGCTTGCTGTTCATCATAACCTCGTCAGTGTGATCGGAATTATCATTTTCTACATTCCAGGTAATGGAAGTACCGCCTACATCCTGAAAGTTAACCCCAACTGAAAAATCTCCCAGCCAATCCTGTTCAAAAAGCACAGAAAGCTTTGTTCTGGAAATAAAGGAAAAATCAAAACCGGTCCCATTTCCAATACTTGTATCAATTTTCCTTTTAATATATTTGATATTACCACCCAGGTAGATATCAAAGGGGATCTCGAAGAAGAGCCAACCCAGGTTCAAATTATATTTCGCATGTTTGGCAAAAGCAAATTGATAAAGATCATCTGTGCTGGATATTTTTCCATCTGGGATTGCTGATAGATTATATTCGTGATAAGATGAGCGGTAATCTACATTATAAACAAGGTGCTCTTCCAGGAAAACGGGAATATCATCGATGGCAAGGCGAGTCCAATTGAACCCGATCGTAACTTCATTTGGCAGTGGCTGACAATATGTGAAGTTGTCATAAGTTGCCAGATCTTTGTATAGAAAGGCTCTCATCACACCAATTTCCGATTTTCTCATTTGAGCTATTCCCGATGCATTCCAATATATTGCAGAACCATCGTCGGCAATGGCAGAAAAAGCTCCTCCCATTCCGGAAGAACGAACACCTGCACCTATCACCATGAAATCACCGGCATACCTATCGGCAAATGCACCGACCGAAAGAAGGATCGAACAGGTTATCAAAATTATTTTTTTTATCATACAAACCTACTTTAAAATAGCCATTTTCTGTATTTTTTCTACTTTTTTACTACCTTTTTTGGCAACGATTCGATAGAAATAAACTCCATTAGCCAGGAAATATCCATCTTTATCCCGGCAATCCCAACCCAGAATGCTGCGTGGATATTCATGATAACCCACAGAAGAGGGAAGATCTTTAAAAGTTTGAATTAATCTACCGCTTACAGTGTAGATCTTCAATGTTACTTTGTCCGCATCATCAGTGAGCACATAGGTGAATCTGGTCCTGGCAGAATTCTCGTAACTATCTGTGATGGTTTTAACCGGGTTGGGATAATTTGCTACATTAATGATATCAAATTGAGTACGTACATCAAATTCAATACCCATACTGCGCGGATTTCCATTTACATCATAACAATCTAATGTAAGATAATAGGTTCCTTTTCCCAGGTTATCTAACTGGTATTTCATGGGAACCTGGATCAGGTTTCCTATTCCCAGCGTGATAGAATATTCACTGCGTTCAATTTCATTAATGTTTACTCCATCCGATAAATAAAGAGAAATATTTCTATTAAATATGTCGATTCCATTAGAATCTAAAAGCAGAAACGAGATAGTTCCATTCCTGGAAATGTAACCACCGTGGGTGAATTCCTGCCCTTGGGTTGTTGTTTGTCCCTGGGTGAATTCCTGTCCTTCTACATTTGCTTCTATGTAAGGTGCGGTCTGGTCGTTATTCTGCAGGATGGTATATGTTCCGATCCTGTTTGTTTCATAGATAACTGTGTTATTTTCATGGTCCATTTCACCACCGTTGTAAACCCATTTTCGATAGGTTTCTTCCCAGCGGTAAACAAAGAAATTATTATCTTGTTCCATTATCTGAGTAAGAGAATCTATGTTGCTATAATGAAATGTTAGAGTTATTTTTTTATTATCTGGAAAATGACCCAGCGAATCAGCTAACAGGCTTTGATTCAAAACTCCGATCTCATAAATTGAAGAAAAAGTGCTGTCATTCAAGCAGATCGTGTTGATATCCGGCTGGTTAAGAGGTTCTTCAAAATTGCTGGAATTGATATAGAAAACAGTATTAGATTCTAGTAAGTCAGCAGGGAATTCACACTCAAGATTACCATCCAGGCTTTGGGCGATCACGTTCATTATGCCTGCTTCGAACATATTGATAGTATAGAACTCGGAAATAATAGTATTGTTTGAATAATATAACTCGGAAAAAAATTCTTCATTTTCGTTAACAACTACCCGGAATTGGATCTCCGAATTTAGAAGTGGTAGTTCTATATATTCCCAACGTGTTTCAAGTACTTCCAAAGGTTCGATCTGTTTCGTAACCATTAAAAGCGGTGTTGTAGTATTATCATATAATTTCAAATTACAGGTGAGAGAAGGTATTGATCCGGAATTTTGAACTAGAACTTTCACAGCCGGCAGGAAATTAAATTCTGTAAGTTCAAAATGTTGCAACATAAGATCTGGTCCAGCTATAGTAATTATCTGTGAATTTGTTATTGTGGAATCACCTATTGCATCAAATATCCTGAAATGAAAACTGATATTGGCACCTGTATTATGAGGGGGGATCGCTTGAGATAATTGATATTTTGAATTTTCTACATTGATCATTTGAATATCATAATCTTCATAATCGATATAACAAAGAATGCTATCTATACCATCCTCGTCGAAAAAATCTGCACTGATATAAATAGAATCATTTTCGGTGGGTTGTGGAGGAGTGATCTGCAAGTTCACCACTGCTGCTTGTCCTACCGTGTAATTTGTCATTCCGGTAATTTCCCTATCCTCTCCATATGCAAAAACCTTAACTTTCCGAGAATAGATCGTATTCAAGCTGGATGGAATAATAAAGTCGGATGAAGTTAATGTATCGTTAATTGCCGGGAATACCATTGGATAGTATTCATCCAGGGGAAGCTGTGCATCATCATCATCAAAAATAACGAATTTCCCTTCTTCAATAAATGGACCTACATCCGAAGCCATAACAAGTGTATCGCCTTCGGTGAAGTTATATTTATTCAAAATTACCTGTTTGCGCTCTTGCGGTAAGATAAGGCTGATCATTGGGTCACCCAGAAGAGCACAGCCATGAATAAGGGCATTTTCTTGAGGTGTGTTGTTATAAACAGCATATAATTTTGCTTTTGTAAAATCTATTATCTCGCCGATAGTTCCTATCTGTTTGTCGAAAATACCTTCTACCAAATTTTTACCAAAATCTTCATCTGGATATTTATACCCGAATCCAGTAAACCCAACGTGAGCAATTGCGCCTTTGTCAGGTATAAGAATTAATTCTTCGCCAATACATGAACTCTGCCGAGAATTGAAGGCAGAAGCAAAACAGGATAAACTGGCAACAAATGGGTAATTCTCATTGTTGAAAGTGGTTATATCTGCTTTATTAAGTAGATTGTAATCAGCCCATACATGACCACCACCATGTCCCATAAATTGCAAGTATAGTGTACCGTCATTAATATTACTGATCAAAGTAGTGGTATTTCCGGCATAAGCTCCCGGCAATCCTGCGGTATTGCAATAAACCCGAGATACATTGTAATCCGGAGGTATCCAGGCATTCCGTATCCGTTCGCTCTGTTCGGCAAAATCTGATCCCTCACCAGGATTACCACCTGCAGCCAGCGTAACATGACTATGCCAGAGGTCTTCAAAATTAGGATTCTCAATATAATGGATGGTTTTTTCCACCATATCTGTAATCTGTTCTTCTTCCCATATGTTAATTCTGCTGATACTGATATCGGCAACAGGATCGTCTCCCACAATACATGCCAGCCAATTATCACTGGCTATTGCTCCCCTTTCATGAGCCCATACATTTCTGAAAGGAATAAGATTATAAGGTCTGTCGGGACTGTTATCCCGCTCATCTGTAATACCATCACCAAGTAACAGCACATGTGTTAACTGCGGGTAAGACCAATTATTATAAGCATAACTCAGAAAATTCTTGATAGCGTCAGCAGAACGAATTCCATGATTGAATTCATCAAAAATATCCTGCAAGCTAACTATCATCACAGAGTTTCCCTGGTTTTCCCAGGTTTGCTCAAATTGTAGTACTGCTTCGTTTTCTACAAATTCCTGCACTGTAATAATTACATAATTTGCTGCAGTGAATGGATCCATCAAATTAGATGTAAGATTTGGTCTGATCGTTTTCGGGAGCAGTTTTTGCTCTTCCGTTAGAGCAATATATTTGGTAGTGTGAGAAAACAAGCTATCCTGGAAAGCTGCCTGGAAAGGTGCACCTCCAGCTAATGAAAAAGGTTTGATCTGAACATTTTCAATAAAGCTGGTTCCAATTTTATAAATAGAGATCTGTTCGTTGGAAAAATTATCAATTTCAAATTGAAAAAGCCCCAGCGGTTCATTCTGTGGTTTAGTGAACTTTATATGATCCGTATCGGTTTTATATTCGCGCCAGTAGGTAACTTCAAAGTAATCGAGCATTACAGTTTCATATTGGATATTTGGCAGCCCGGGTAAATTTATATATAGATTATTAGTACCATGTGCCAGATAATCATTTGGAAGAGGATTATCAATATTTTCAAAAATAACTTCTGTTTGCCCATACCATTCCTGTTGATCGATGAGTGAGGAGTTCATATTTACCTGGGCGCTGTGATTGATCTGAGTATAATTATCCTCGTCGAAAGTGGAACTGAACAAGCAAATTCTGGCTGTAAACGGTTTGATAGAAGTTTGATGCGGATACTGCAATTCGAATGGGAACAGTTCCAAGCTGGGAGCATTTATCTTATCCCAGAACCAGATGTCTTCCCTGTAAAAATCTGTCGAATTATAAGTGTATTGTGCACCCAGATGATCGATTGTATTCTGTTCTTCAAAATGAACAGTATGCTGGTAGGATTCTGGAATGGTGAATTGATTTGCATTAATATTACCCAGTCCACCATTCTCTACTGCCATCCTGCTGCCGGGATAGCTTGTTAAAGAAAGTGAATACACATTTTCCGAAGTATAATCGTCATAATAACTGTTTTCACCGTAATGCCGGTCTCCAAAAAATTCAAAGTAATCTCCGGGATCGAAAGAGTCGTCATTTTCTCCTACAAAGTGAATGGGAACAGGTCCATTCTCATCAGAAAGCTCCAGGTAATGAGGGTCGATCTCATCCCAGTCGAAAGCCATTTCAAATTCGTATGGAAATTCCGGGTCTGCCAGTGTCTCAGTTAAAAATTCATAGGTGATTTTATATATACCTTCCTTATCCACTACAAACTGGATCTCGTTTACAAGGTCACTTTCACGAGGAGAATAATAATTTGCTTTTTCTTTTTCTTTCCGCCATTTTTTGGAAAATTCATTGTTCAGGAAAAATGAATCTCCGATCTTATCGATAAAATTACTGCTGGTAAGGTAGTTTCTATTAATTGTTTTATCGCCATGAATGATTATGCGAAACGTAATTTCTTTTGTGATCAACAATTGCTTTGAAGCAGCTTTATATTGGAATGGGTTTACTCGGAAACCTGTAAAATTCCTGTCTTTCAGGAAAGCCTTTTTTCCTTTTTCCAGCAGTTTGGCAGGATAATTCTTGGATGACTTGTATGCTTTCTTGTTTTTATAAAATTCGTAATGTAGGTCTTTATCATTTCCATTAAGTTTTTCAACCGGATATATGTTTATATTTTTTTTTGACCGCTGTTGTTTTTCTATAATCTGGATATCGATATTTCCATCCACCGGAAGTCCCACGATCTCTGTAAAAAAGGGAAGTTGAGGGTATCCTTCCCGGGTCAATGTGGTGGTACCTTCACAAACGATCTGATAATAACTTCCATTTTTATTCTTGATATTTTGCAGTTCAAATTCCGGTAAAGTGAATTTAACAATAAGTTCATCTTCATTCTGGCTAAGAACCTGAAATGTTTCCGCACCTAAAAAGATGGGCAGTAAAACAATTAGAAATACTAAAAACTTTTTCGACATTAAATTCTCCATTTATTTGCAAACGAACTTATTAAAGATAATGATATTCTGACAAGTATTATAAATTTTCCACCAGCATTTTTAAAGCGTTAACTGTTGCCTTTTTTCGTATGATCTCCCTGCTGCCAGAGAAAATGTATTTATGATGGGTTACTTTTTTTTTATTGTATACTGCTATATGTACAGTGCCTACAGGTTTTTCTTTTGTTCCGCCTTCTGGTCCGGCAATACCGGTGACAGCACAGGCACAATTAGATTGGAACATAGTCTGAATCCCTTTTACCATAGCAATAGCGGTTTCTTTACTGACAGAACCATGTTTGTCTAGGGTCTGTTCGGGAACATTCAGAATATACTGCTTGATTTCGTTAGCATAGGCTACTACACCTCCCAGAAAATAAGCTGAAGCTCCAGGATGTGATGTGATAACCTGCTGGATCATTCCACCTGTACAGGATTCGGCAAGAGAAAGAGAAAACTTTTTCATCTGGATCTTTTCATGAAGCTGTTTGGATGTTTTCACAATATCAGAATTTAGCTCCTGTTCAATTTCCAGCGGTTTCGTTTCCCATTTGTTCACTTTGCCATGTCGCACAAGTTCCGCGGGTATTTCTTCTTGTTGATCTCGCAGGGTTCTATCTGCCACAATGATGTGATGTTTCTGGTATCGTACCACATCTCCGATTTTTATTTCCATTCGGGATTTATATACATACTCGTCGTTCACAGAGACGAATCCACGGCTTACTTTATGCTCGATATCTTTGTAGTTTTCTATTACTTTAGCTGCCTTCAGAAGCTGAAACAGGAATATCGTGGTATCTTTTTCAATCCAGAATTTCATCAATAAGCCTTTGCGAATAGAACACGGTTATTGCTTTCCTTACTACAATAAATACACTTTCCTTTTTCATTTTTTGCATCCACAGGAATGCAGCGAATGGTTACTTTCAAATTATTTTTTATCTTTTCTTCACATTCTGCACTACCGCACCAGTGACTGTCTACAAACCCGCCATGGATCTCAGGATTATTTTTATTTTTTGGAGTGAAGAAATTGTAGAATTCATCTTTATCATCTATTTTTATAGTGTTTTCTTTTTGGAAATTCAAAGCTCTTTCAAAGATATTATTTTGAATTTCATCCAGAATCGATGTGATATTTTTCAGGAATTTATCTAAATTCATACTTTGTTTTTCGTTGGGTTGTTTATCTCTTCTTCCCATGAAAACGGAATTGTTTTCAATATCGCGAGGACCTATTTCCAAACGAATGGGAACACCTTTCTTAATCCATTCCCAGAGTTTTTCTCCACCCCGCATATCACGGTCATCCACTTTTACACGGATTTTATTATCATCAAAACGAAGCAGTTTTATTTTTTCTGTAAGCTGATTGATAAAGCCCATCACTTCTTTGTGCTCATTTTTATTTCGATAAATAGGAACAATAACGATGTGCACAGGAGCAATTCGAGGAGGAAGAACTAATCCGTTGTCATCACTATGAGCCATGATAAGTGCACCGATAAGCCTGGTAGAAACACCCCAGGATGTAGTCCATGCATATTCTTCACGTCCTTCTTTATTCTGAAATTTTATATTGGAAGCTCTGGCAAAATTCAATCCTAAGAAATGGGATGTTCCAGATTGAAGGGCTTTTTTATCTTGCATCATTGCTTCGATGGAGAAGGTGCTTACAGCGCCAGGGAATCTTTCAGATTCGGTTTTTTCACCTTTTATTATCGGCATAGCGAGAAATTTTTCTGCAAACTCTGCATAAACATCCAGCATTTTATAAGTTTCTTCCAATGCCTCTTCTTTTGTTTCGTGAACTGTATGACCTTCCTGCCAGAGGAATTCGGTAGTTCGCAGGAAAAGTCGTGTTCTCATTTCCCAGCGAACTACATTTGCCCATTGATTTATCAAAAGAGGTAAGTCGCGATAAGAATTCACCCACTTGCTGAATGATGCACCGATAATAGTTTCGCTGGTAGGGCGAATGATCAGTTCTTCCGTAAGTTTCCCTGCAGGTTTCAGTCCGCCTTTGCCATCATCTTCCAATCTGGAATGAGTGACTACAGCACATTCTTTGGCAAAACCTTCCACGTGTTCAGCTTCTTTTTCAAAGAAACTTTTGGGAATGAAAAGCGGGAAATACGCATTTACATGACCAGTTTCTTTGAACATATCGTCGAGGTTTTGTTGTATGTTTTCCCACAGAGAATACCCCCAGGGCTTGATGACCATACAGCCACGAACTTCGCTGTTCTCTGCCATATCGGCAGCTTTTATTACCTGCTGATACCACAGAGGATAATTCTCTTCCCGTGTGGGAGAAATCGCTGTTTTTACCTTTTTCGTCATAAATTAACTCCAATATATAAAAGAATTTATTCTAAACTTTTATTATCTACATCTTTGTCAAATCAAAAAAACAGGATTTTTCTAACTACTTGACATCGGATGGAATAAATTGGATTTAGTAATAGGAATTATGATTAAATACGATGTAATAGTTGTTGGTGCCGGACATGCTGGTATTGAAGCAGCTTTAGCTTCAGCCAAGATGGGTGCGAAAACACTTATTTTTGTCATTAAGATCGAGACAATCGGCAGGATGAGTTGTAATCCTTCGGTGGGTGGACCTGCTAAGGGTCATCTGGCAAGAGAGCTGGATGCTATCGGTGGTGAGATCGGTAGAGTTGCAGATATTTCCGGTATTCAATTCAGAATGCTGAATAAGAAAAAGGGACCCGCTGTTTGGGCACCGCGCTCACAGAATGACCGCTTATTTTATGGTGTTGTAATGCATCACGCACTGGAGAGCCAAAGCAACATGGAGATCAAAGAAGCAACTATTGATGATATACTTCTTTCCAAAGATGGAAAGAGCGTTATCGGAGTACGTTCCAAATTGGGCGAATCATACTTTGCTCCCAGAGTTATCTTGGCAAATGGGACTTTTCTGCGTGGAAAGGTGCATGTTGGTAATGTAAGTTACAGTTCCGGCAGAGCAGGTGAACCGGCATCGGTAAAGCTTTCCGAATCGCTCTTGAAAGCAGGTTTGAAACTGGAAAGATTTAAAACAGGTACTCCACCCCGAATCGATCTGCGAACAGTGAATATGAACAAAGTAGAAGAACAACCCGGTGATGAAAATCCGCAGGGATTCTCTTTTTACCGCGACATTAAGTTGAGAAATGATATGAGTTGTTATCTCACTTTCACCACGCCGAAAACTCACGATATCATTCGTTCCAACCTCGATAAATCTGCGCTTTATGGAGGATATATCAGTGGGGTTGGCCCTCGCTACTGTCCTTCCATCGAAGACAAAGTAGTTAAGTTCCATACAAAGGATCGACATCATGTTTTTATCGAACCGGAAGGGGCTGAAACTTTTGAAGCGTATGCAAATGGTATTTCAAACAGCCTGCCGCCCAATGTGCAAGCAAAGCTTGTTCATTCAATTCCCGGCTTGGAAAAAGCTACTATAATCCGCTATGGCTATGCTATCGAATACGATTATATTCCTCCCGATAATATCAAAGCAACTATGGAAACGAAAAATATTTCAGGACTCTACCTGGCAGGACAGATCAATGGGACTTCCGGCTATGAAGAAGCAGGAGCTCAAGGGTTGGCAGCAGGCATCAATGCTGTGCTTTCCCTCGCTAAAAAAGAACCTGTTATTTTTGATCGTTCCCGATCTTACCTGGGTGTTCTGTTGGATGATCTGGTTACAAAAGGTACCACAGAACCCTATCGTCTTTTTACTTCCCGCGCAGAATACAGGCTCTATCTGCGGCAGGATAATGCTGATGAAAGATTGATGCCACTGGGCTATAAATTGGGTCTGGTAGATGATGTACGCTGGCAGAAATTTCAACAGATGAAACAAATCCACGATAGGGAATTACGCTTTCTAAAAAACCATAAAACTAAAAAATCAGAAGATTTAAAAGAACCAACGAAATTAGTGAATATTTTAAAAAGACCAAAAATAAATTTTGATGATCTGCAACGTTATGGTTATAAAATACCTGAGGATGTTACAGATGATATAAAAAACCGGATTTCTCTGGAAGTGAAATATGAAGGATATTTAAAACGTCAACTGGCTGAGATAGACAAATTCGAAAAAATGGAACATGCATACATTCCCACAAATATCGATTATATGAAGATCGAATCTATTGCCTATGAAGCTAGGGAAAAATTGAATAAAATAAAACCGACCTCACTTGGACAGGCTTCCAGAATTTCGGGTGTGAATCATACGGATATAACATCTCTGATGGTGTATTTGAAGAAGAACAAAATATTCAGGAAAAGTGGAGAACAAAAATGAATAAATTATTATTGATGACGCTACTATTTGTATTGTTGGGATGCGCTTCACAAACAGAATTTGAAGAAATAAAAATGATCCATAAAATAGAATATCCGCTCTTGCCCGGCTGGGTGTACGAACTTCCTGCCGGAGAATATGTCATTGGGATAGCTCAGAAAAGCTTCGATGAAGACGAAATGAAAGATGCAGCAAAGCAAATGGCAGCGGTTATGAAAAGCAGGAATGAAGCTTCCTACTCCATCGAGAAATTTGCTTCCACTACTACCGAGGATCTATTGCGAGACGGCAAAGCAGAATTCCGGCTTAATGTAAGTGCATCTCCCGAAACTACACAGAACATTTATGAGACATTAAAGATGGTAGATGAAGTGTTCTTTTTTGATTATTACCTCGCTCTCTTTTCCTTTCAAAATGATTCTGTTGCAGAAAAATATAAGAATAGATTCGTAGCTAATTTTCCTGACTGGTATGAAAAGGATGATATCAAAGTAGACAGTTTAAAAATAATCAGTCATACGTCCGGCAGCTCTTCCCACTTGATTATTGCCTGGGAACATGCAGCACAAAATGCACGACTGGAAATTGCAAAATATATTGAAAAAGATGTGCGATCTGCATTGATAAGCACAGACGAAGAAATTGAAAAAAAGATAGCTGTGGAGACAAGTAAGAAATTAATACGGATGGAAATAACCAGAAGTTTTATTTCATCGGAGCTGCACGACAACCTGCATAGCTACAAAGTATTTCTGGAAATGGTAATGGAGAAATAATATGAAAGCGATTGCTATTATTCCTGCCAGGTACGAATCAATCAGGTTTCCCGGGAAACCTTTAGCAAAACTTGGTGCAAAATATATCATTCAGCATGTTTATGAGCGGGTGCAGAGCAGCGACTTGTTCACCGAAGTTGTAGTGGGAACAGATGACCAGCGCATTTTTGAAGCAGTGGAAAGTTTTGGCGGGAAAGTGATTCTCACCAGTAAAAAACACGAAAGCGGTACTGACCGCATTGCAGAAGTTTGCAGGAAATTACCCTCTTGCAGCGATGCTGATGTGGTGATTAATGTTCAAGGTGATGAACCCTTCATTTCCAGAGAACCACTTAAAAAATTGATCGCTGCTTTTGATGACCCTCTTGTTCGGGTGGCTTCCCTTATGCATCGGATGAAGAAAAACTTTGATGATCCTAATTCTGTGAAAGTAGTGTATGATAAAAACAATTATGCTCTCTATTTTTCTCGTTCGGTAATTCCTTTTGAACAGGATAATAAGTTAAAACAAAAATCCGAGTATTTCAGACATATTGGAATATATGCTTTTAGACGGAAAATACTTTTCCGGTTTGTAGAAATGCAGCATGGAAAATTGGAGCAGATAGAAAAACTGGAACAACTCCGCCTGCTGGAAAATGGTATTAAAATAAAAATGATAGAAACAGATTACGAATGTATTGGCATCGATACCCCCCAAGACCTGGAAAAAGCAGGGAAGATATTAGCCACAAAAACGTGATAAAAAAGGAATGAATAAATAAGACCTTGCGAAGGTTTACAGAAAGGATCTGCTACAAATGAAACCTTCACAAGGTCTTTAAAATCTCTTTCCAAAGCTTCCGGCTACGTCAAGACTGCGATGGGATAGGTTTGCTTTGGAAGATAACCCTTCTGCTCCGACAAGTCAGAGCTTTCTCCCCTTACAAAGGGGAGCAGGTACTGTTCGCAAAGTCTTTGTGTTATTATTTATTTCACCAAAATCATTTTCTTTATATGAGAATAACTGGGAGACTGCAGTTTGTAGAGATAAATTCCTGAACCATAATCCCCGGCATCCCAATCGTGATCATATCTTCCAGCTTCAAATTCCTGCGATAAAGTAATCTGACCTTTGATGTTGAATATTGTCAATAATGCAACTTCATTTTCTTTCACATCGAACCTGATAAAGGTTGTGGGATTAAATGGGTTCGGATAATTCTGCCAGAGCTTTGTCTGCACAGGAATGATGGGTGTGTTTTCTTCCTCAAAAGGAATAGTGAGTGAAACGGGTCCAAAAGTTTCGGTTTCACCACTCCCGGAAATACTCTCTAACCAGTACCAGTAGGTTTGATTGACCACTGTTTCGTATTCATCGATAAAAGAATATTCGGTAGGTTCGCTGACGGTACCTGCACCCGGTATCAGTTCAAAATTGATCTGCTGACTCTGCCCCGCATTGGACGATGAAGAACGATATATATTCCACCCGCTGTTGTTGGATTCGCTCTGTGTAGTCCAGTTTATTATTGGAGTTCCATTATAATAAACAGCAGTAAATGATGAAAGAGTAACGGGGAGGGGATTATCACCACTATCAGCACCAATAATGAAATCAGAAAAGGAAGTAATATCTGAATATAATTGATTTCCATCTCGTAAAGTATTTTGTGCAACCCAACCAGCAGCGTCACGTTTCAATATAAGAAGTTTGTTGGGATCATTAACTCCGGAAAGGCCACTTATGTCAAAATAAACAGTAAACGCATTTGACCCTAATGTACTGGATATAGTCCAATAGCGTTCACTAGAGAAAACATTTGGTGTTACTGTGCTTGCATCTGGTGCAGTAGCAGTTCCAGATATTGTATTATTACCTGTAGGGGCAGTATCAAATTTTTGTGAAGCTATCGTGCCAGCTGGGGATCCGTTTGTAGTAATATAAACTACCGAACCGGTAGTTCCAAAAGTAAATTCACCAGTTTGACCTGCAGGAACAGAAGCGGTTGTTGCTCCTGAAGCTGCTTCGGTTACAGCACAAAGATATTGATTTCCACTTGAATAAGTTGAAGAACCAGTTGATTTTCCAAAAACAGTATAAAAGTAACTTGTATTAGAAGTTAATCCTGTGTCTGTAGTACTTGTTGCTGAACCTTCATATATTAATGTTCCATTAGAAGGTGAAGTTGCAGAACCATCGGTAGTTCGTACAACTCTGAATTCAGGACTCGAACCACTCCATTCCAGACCTACTTCGGTTTGAGTTATACTTCCATTTGTTACATTAATAATGGTGGGATCTGAAGCAGGAGCATTTAAAAGAACAATTGTAACACCATTATGATCCATTCCATAATAAGAACCACCCCAGATCATTGTGTGACTACTATAATCCCAGGTGTCATGAATATACATTAGATCAGAAGATGTATCATCATACCCGTAACCTAACATAGTATGTCCTACAACGTGTATAATAACAGGTCTTCCTGCATCTATTTCTGCCTTGTATTGAGCAAAAGTAAAACCATAGGTTAATCCCAACGCATCTATATATTGATTATACATATCACTAACCGTATAACCTCTTGATTCATAGAATAGTTTTAATCCATAACCGCCATCATAGATATGAATACCATAACCTTCCATATCGTTCCAATGTAATGCTGCACCGTTATTAAAATTATAAAAAGTTGTTCCGCCGTCAGTATTAAATCCCTCTCCAGGATTTACCCATTGATTAGTTTTCATATAATCACCAGTACAATCTCCATAAATATGTTCTGGTGGATCACTTACCCATGGATCTGGTCCGGGTTGTCCATAATAATTCCAGTAATCATCAACGTGACCATCAATAAGTCGTCCATCAAGACCATCATGTGTTGCACTTAATGGACATTGATGCCTTGTATCACCATTTGTATCTACCCAATCTGGCTAGGAGCTGTTATCCATTGGTATAATACCACCATTTGTTGGTCCAGTGTACATATTTGTATAGCATGTTCTATCGTAATATCCAGCCTGCATTGCAGCCGATGTAGCAGAACACCCAAAAGACCAGTCAAAAGCAGGTACATTAGATAATAACAAACTGGCATCTGTAGGATATGCAATTTCACGTTTGTAGCCTGGTGGAGGATTCGGGGGTCCAGATATAATAACTTGGTCAATCTGGGAACCGTCATCTAAAGTAATAGTTTCTATAGAATAGTAATTTTGAGAATTCTGTGCAAATAATGTACAAAACAGTAATGAGCTGAATAAAAATATTAAAAAACCTTTTTTCATATTCTCCTCTCTCCTGAGTTAAATTTATTATACTTAGAAAATCAAATTCAAATTTCCTGTCAATTTAATTTAATATTCAAAAATACTTCCCCCGATGAATTCCCTTAAAACAGAATCAGCCGGAACAGGTGAATCATCCTCAACAGGTTCAATTGCTTTAAGAACATTATAAACCCGTGAAGCCCGTTCATAAGCATCTTCTTTTAACGGGTCATCTTTATATTTTTTAGTCCATGCTTTGAATTCATCAAATAGCTTTACTTTATATAATGCAATCTCGTAAGGCATGGCGCTGTTAACAATATAATCGGTGGTATTAATAAATGGGATAATATGCCTGATCTCGCTGGAGCGAACATAATGCCAGTGCTCCAGAGTTTGTCGTGGATTGTAAGCCCGATGTATTGCATCACGCAGCATGCGGCGTATCATGCGCAGGTCTGTCCAGCGGATGAACCGTCCATCCGAACCTTTCATTTGCAGAAGAGGTTCTATATACACTTTGAACTTATATTCATCGGGGATGCTTTCACTCATCTGCGGGAAAAGTCCGTGCAGGCTGTCTATAAGAAGTATCTCGTTCTTTTTTAGTTTCATTGCTGTGCGGTTCAAATGACGCGTACCCGTTTTAAAATCGTAAAAAGGAATTTTAATCTCTTCACCATCGCAAAGCCTTTTTATATGATCGTTGATCATTGCAAGGTCGAGTGCTTGTGGTGTTTCAAAATCGTAATCACCAAATTCATCTGTTGGATGCATATTCAGATCTAAAAAGTAATTATCCACAACAAAGGCTTTGAATTTCAAACCGATCTTATTCAGGTGCTGTTCCAGTTTTATGGTTGTGGTGGTTTTGCCGGAAGAGGAAGGACCGCTCACAAAAACCATTTTCAGCTCTTTACTTCGCTGGGCAATATTTTCGGCAGCAGTGGTGATATCCTCTTCGTAAGCTGCTTCCGATTCATGCACGATATGAGGGAATTCACCTTTCTTTATGCGTTTGTTCAAAGCTTCCACAGTATGCAGGTTATGAGAAACTGTCCAATCCAGAATATGCCAGACCTTTGACCAGGGAATATTTTCTGAAGGATGGGAATCTTTCCTGGATTTTTCACGTCGTTTACGGTTATTTTCTTCCCTGTAAAGAATATAAGTTTTTGCAACCTGTGTATGCCCGTTTTGTATCAGCACTTTTTCCACTACATCCTGGATTTCTTCGATGTGCGGATCATGATCGGCTGGAAAATGTCTTTCCAATTCAGTTACAACTTTCTTGGCAAGATTATCGGCAATATTTTTATTCCTGCCACCTACTGCAACTGCAGCCCGGTAGATAGCATTGGCAATTCTATTTTCCTTAAATGGTACAATTGCGCCGCTGCGTTTCACAACGTGTTTAAACTTACTCATTCATTCCTCTATGTTAATTCTATCTAACAACATCCACCTTGTATTTCATCATAGTATCTTTTTTGAAATCCAGTATAACTTCATCATAATAGCGGTCGTTTCGCTTTTTCACATAACGTTTGTAAAAGTAGTAAGTTTCGGTTGAATCACTGGTCGCTTCTATCCTGGTTGGTTCAGCCATATCTATTTTCTGCATTACAGGAAGCACTTCTTCTTTTGGCTTTTTCAGTAGTTTCTTACATTCACCGATAAGTTTTCCCTTACGTTGGTTTACATCTCCGATGTTCATAACACAGGAAATATGGATGACAAAGAATATGTAAAATATAATAAATTTTTTCATTTAAGTTTCCTTTCTTCTTTCACTGAAATCCTCTCGCTACAAAAATCATACTTATATCAAAAAACACAATGAATTTATTTTTGCATCACCATTTTTTCTAAAAAATATTGGAAGATAATATTTCCTCTATTGTTTTCTCGAACTTCCGGATGGAACTGTGTGGCAATGATAGGTTTCGTTTTATGTTTGATTATCTCGATCCCATACTGTGAAGTTCCATAAATATCAAAATCTTTCGGAGGTTTTTGAATTGCCCACAGATGTGATTCGAATATTTTTAATTTCTCTTTATTATACTTAATATCCAGTTTATCGAGATCAAAAATATCAATTTCCTTTACGCCTAGTACTTTTTCAGTAAGCTTTGAAGTAATTTCTCCGTAAACATGGGCTATCAGTTGGAAACCGAAACAAATACCAAAAATAGGTTTGGGAGCTTGCTTTATAAGTTCCTTCTCCTCTTTGAAAGATGGAGTACTTTCTATGCTTAAATTTCCCCCTGAAAGTATAAAACAGTCGAATGAATCAATCATATTCAAGCGGAAATCAGCGAAATCCACAGAGGAATATTCAATTTTAAAGTAGTTTAAAATTTCCACAATTCTTTGAATAAATTTTGAATGATTATCAATTATCAAGGCATTCAATTTATTAATAAATCATTTTCCTTTTAGATTATTTCAAGAATTTATTATTTCTTCCGCCATCATCCAACCGTGAGCTGTGGCATAGATAATAGAACGCGTAGCTCCTGAGCAATCACCGATGAACTTGAGGTTATGGAAATGATCGTTATATAAACGATTCGAATAGAACTTGATCTCGGGAGCATACAGCAAATTGTCATCATTTGCCACGCCTGGTACTACTTCGTTCAGATTTTCGATAAAATCGATTATGCTTTCTGCAATACGGCGCGGGTAAGCAAGATTGATGTCTCCCAGGATGTAACTATCTTTTTCCAGAGTGGGAAAGACGCGGTAAAGGTGTTTGGTTCTTTTGGAACTTTTAAAATTATTGTAAGTTTGCAGGATGACTTTATTCTCACCTGACAGCAGGTTTGTGAGTTTGGCAATATGCGAGCCGAATCCGATGGGATCGTTAAATGGTTGGGTAAGCTGGACTGTTGTAAGAATGGCAAAGTTGGTATTTTTACTTTTTTCCTTTAGCTTGGAATGCCCGTTCACAGTTGCAAAATCACCATAATTTTCGATAACTACAAAACCACCAGGATTATTACAGAATGTACGCACCATATAACCTGTTTTGCTTTTGTACTTCACTTTGAATTCATACATTTCACGATTCAGTTCTTCCACAATAAGGTTGGGAAGTTCCATGCGAACACCCAGATCTACTTTTGTATTATCGGATATAAGTTCAGGAAATTTAACGATCACATTTTTTACCAATTTATGTCCGCTTCTGCCTACAGCTACCACTGCCATATCAAAGCTATCTCTGTTATTCAATATCACTGTATTGGCAATCGGTTCGATATCCTGGATCAGTGTTTCAAAATGGAAATGAATGTTCTTCAGTTTTTTAAAATCTTCATATATGTTATACAAAACCTGTTTCAACTGGTCTGTACCAATGTGGTAAAAATCGGAATGAATCGGCTGGAAACCCTTTTCGTAGAATTTATTATAGAACTCCTTCTTTGCAAAAGAACTGCCTTTCTCATATTTTTTGTTTTCTGTTTTATCGATGTAATAATTCACAAGTTGTTTTTGCAAATCCATATCAACATCTATATTTCCACCCATTTCATTTGATACGAACAGTTTACCATCTGCCCGTATTCCCGAGATACTCGATGAGTAAATATCTTTGCTCTTTTCAAAAACGTGGATTTCATGCTTGGAATTTTTTATTCGTTCTATAAACCCGATGGCTGCTGCACCAAACCCAATGATCGCTATTTTCATTTAAATTCCTATTTCAAAATTTATGTTTCGAAGATTAGTTTTTACACTAAACCGTCAAATTCTTTTTAAGAATAAACCAACCCGTTTGAAAAAGCATATATTATAAATTCGCTTTTTTATGTTTTCTTACTTGACAAAGAGATTTCAAATTCAGTTCATTGACATATAAGGTTAATTGCAATTAAATATTTAAGGAGGCCGAAAATGAAAAAAAATATTTTAAGTTTATTTTTCATTTGTTTGATTTCATCTCAGGTATTTGCATCTCAGGGAAGTGATAATTTGGAGATTCTCAGGAAAAATGCTGCACTTCAATTTATAAGGAATAATCATTATAATCTAGAACGTATGAAAATTCCCGATCCTTTCCAGTTTAATTTTGAAAAACGGGAAAAAACAACTGTGAAATTGTACCTGATTGAAACTGGCAACAGGGATCCAATGGATGTGAAGATAAACGGGGAAGATCAGGCAACTATCGTTCAGGGTGATGACTTTATAATAACCATCTATTTTTCTGATGGTTGCTCGGAAGCAAATGTGAGCATGTGGGCAGATATGAACGGTAATGGAATTTGGGAAGATACAATAGATATGCTTGTTCCCGATACGGAAGATGAAATAGTGGATAATGACTTTGATGATGAAGACCCAACCGTGGGAGTATATCAGATTACCTGCTATGGAGATGAAGACGGACCGAACAGGGTTTCCAACCTGGGTTGTTTTTATGTGGCGGAAGATACTGGTGGCATCGATGCAGCATATCTCTGGATAGATCCGATCACATCCGATTATTCCGTTTCCGGTTCGGTTACTCCAGTAGCTCCAAATGTTATCATTGCAGCTATGTCCAGTGAAGAAAATATGTGGATGACAGCTACAGATGCTTCTGGAAATTATCAAAATTTTGTACCTATAGTAACGGATTATATGGTTATGGCTTTTGACCCACTTGGTGTTCTGGGCGGCGGGATGTTCCCTGATACAGTGTATGTTGATGTGAATATCAACAGTCATATTACAGGTTATGATTTCAATTTTATTCCGGGAAATGCAACAATAGAAGGAACAGTCTTGGATGAGAACGGATCCCCAGTTGTGGGTGTTACAGTCTATGCCGAAGGACAAATGCCGGGTGGTGTTTCAACTGAAACTAACAGCTCGGGATATTACAATCTTACTGTGATCGAAGGCTGGTGGGAAGTCGAACTCAGTTGGGATAGTTTGATTCCCGATTATTTATGTGTGGAAGAAGTTGATGTTTATGTAGAAGAAGGTGGTACGGAAACAGTAGATTTCCTGGTTTATGAAACAGATTCTACAATAGAAGGTACAGTATATTTAGATGATATTCCTACAGCCGGATTTGAGATAGATTGCTGGAGTGAAATTGGAATGACAGAAACTGATAGCGGGACAAATGGTAATTATACTCTCCATGTTGCCAGCGAAGCAAATGCTCTTGGTGGCTATTGCGTTAATGCGGATATCTGGGATATTCCCGAATTGTATGTGGTTGAAAATTACAATAATATTATGTCTGGTTCTACTGGAATTGATTTCCATATTTATACTGTTACAGGTGGAATTGAGGGACATGTATATGATTCCGTTACATTAGAACCTGCAGAAGATTGCTGGGTAAATGCATTCGATGGCACAAACTGGTTTGGGACCGGCATAGATGATGAAGGATTCTATCAACTATATTTACCGAACGGAATTTTTGAAGTTTATGCAGAAGGTGAAATGTACTACCAGCAGATGGTTCCCGATGTTGTGATTGAGGATGAAATGATCACCATGGATTTCTATCTCGATCCGATCTCGTTCGATGGTGCACTGGAAGGTTATGCTTACGTAGAAGGAACAACCGATCCTATCGAAGGTGTCGACATCTGGCTATACAGCGATACTTACTCTACAGGGACATACACAGATGAATTTGGATATTACCACTTTGATCTTCCTAATGGGACTTATATGCTCGATGCGTGGCATGTTAATTATTATGGTATTCATATTGAAGATATTGTTATCAATTACAATATAGTTCAGCAGGATTTCGAAATGGAACCGGTTATTTTTACTGGTTCTCTTTCAGGATATGTTTATGAAGAAGGGTCCACAAACCCGATCATCAATGCAAATATCAGTGTGGGAACTCAAGGATATTGGAATATGACTTATTCCGATGGAACAGGTTATTATTACTTTGACCTGCCAAATGGAATGTATTCGTTAGATTGCTGGAAAGATGGTTACCTGGGTTTTCACGAAGATGAAATTATTATTAATAATGATAATGTTGTCTTTGATATTTATATGATACCGGATGTTGGCTCTGAGGATGAGTTAATATTACCTGCAAGTAGCTTATCTCAGAATTATCCCAATCCTTTTAACCCGGAAACAACGATATCTTTTTCCGTAACACAAACGTCCTCGTTTGTGACAATAGAAATCTACAATATCAAAGGACAGCAGGTGCATATACTGGTAAATGAAGTGTTTTCAGCAGGCAAACATTCAGTATTATGGGATGGAAGGGATGATTATGGTGAACCTGTTTCTTCAGGATTATATTTCTATAAGTTAAAAGCTGGTGCTTTCAGTTCTGTTAAGAAAATGATCTTGATAAAATAACAGAGATTTAAGAAAAAAAAGGCTCGGAATTTCCGAGCCTTTTTTTTCTTCATATTTTAAAATCGTTCTAACTCATCGTCTATATCACTGCCACGCATCCTGTGTACATCATCGAGAGGAAGATTTAATTCCATGGCAATTGCTTCGCTTTCCCATTCTTGTGCTGCCAGTTTTAAAATCATCTTTTTCTGGAATTCAATATCACCGAAACCACGGGTGGACCGCTGGCTTTTGTCTTCAAAATCAGATTTTGGGACTCTCTTTTTAACAACTTTTGAAATGATTATTATTAAAACAATGAAAAGAACAATACCCGCTGCCAGTATAATTACAATTTTAATATTAAGAGTGTTTTTTAAAGATTCAATGAATGTTAATGATTGTAGAGTTTTCTTAAAAATGTTTTTTGGTTCCTGCGTTTTTATAGTGCTGTCAGTAACAGTCTGCGTTGGTTGTACGGCTTTCAGTTCAGAGGCAATAGTATAGTATTCGTCGGCTAATTCGGTTTTTCCTATTGTCTTATAAAAATCAGCAAAGCTGCGAACTTCTTCCAGTGTTTTCGGGTTCTTGATGGCAAAAACATCCAATACAAGTTTGAACAATTCCCCGGAGAGTTCATACAGTTCAACTTTGTAGGAATCACCGGAAATGAGCTGAAGTGTCTGATTGATGGATAATACAACCATCACTTTGTCTTTGCTAACCAGGAAATCATATGCCTTAATAACATTACTGTTGGGAACTTGAATATTCTGGATAGTAGCATCTTTACGGCAGTTCATTATGTTTATCTGAATGTCATCCTGATGTTTTAAAACTGAATAATTAGGTTTAGAATCGAAAACCAGAACAGTTCTAACAATATAACCATAGTCCTTATGATAAACATCTATAAGAAAGCTTGCATTTATTAGAGAAACAAGTGATAAAAAAATTAACAAAAAAAATATTTTCCTCATCTATGCCCCTGAAAGAATTAATTTTCGTCAACTATATTTTATGATGTGTTTCTTTTGTCAATCTTAGAATTAAGATAAGTGTCTTTTAGTATTTAATTTTTATCTTTCTTTTTGCTGCTAACAGGTTTTTTTGAAATCTTTTATTTTCCTGATCGAGACTAATTGCTTTTGTAAAATAGCTGTATGCTTGTTTATATTTTTTCAAGTTTAAGTAAAGGATCCCAATATTATTAAGGATATTGGGATTCCCCGGAAAGTACTCATTGGCTTTCTGCAGTATCTTGAGTGCTTTTTCATCGTTCTTACATCTCAGTTCTTCTGTAGCTTCTTGAAAGAGTTCTTTGGATTTGACATATTTTTCTCTGGCTACTACATCTTTGGCTATTGCCACATATTTTTTATAAGCTTCACTGCGGGGATTTATTTGACTTGCTTTTTCGTAAAATTTTATTGTTTCATCCCACTTCTTCTGCATGATCAGACATTCGGCAAGGGTGAGTGTGTTCAATTCATGGTCAGGAAATTGTTTTTCGATCTTGCGTAGGTAGCCTTCCGCTTCCGAATAACGTGCCAGCGATATTAATGATAGAGCCAAATTAAAAAGATTCTCGGTGGAATTATCAATTAAGACGACTTTTTGAAATATTACATGAGCTTTTTCTATCTTCCCAGAAGTAAGAAATTTTTGACCTTTTCTTTGTAGTCTTTTTACTTTCAGTGATTGCAGGAAGTTCATTATATTTTAATTAGTATCTTCCAAAGTTTCTGTTGTTTTCTGTTTTTCCAGTTGTTTTTTAACTGTTTCAGCTTTGGCTTTTGCTTCTGCTTTCTTTTTTGCCCGCACTTCTTTAAGCGGATCAAAAATAGCACTGGTAGGACACACATCTGCACATTGACCGCAGTTTATACATTTATCATAAATAATTACAGCTAAGTTATTCTGCATCTCAATTGCTTCAACAGGACATTTTTTAACACATAATGTACAAGCAATACATGCGGTTTTATTTCCACATACTTTGCGGGAGACCACACCTTTATCGTGGGAAGTACAGAGTATATGAACACGTTTCTTAATAGAAACAAGCTCGATGAGATTGCGCGGACATGCAATAACACAAGCACCGCAACCTGTACATTTTTCTTTATCGATTATACGCATTCCATTTTCATCAAGGTGAATAGCATCGAACTGGCAAGCAGCAATGCAATCGTTCTGAAAAACACAACCATAATTACAAAGGTTAGGTCCGCTGGAGACAAGAACAGCAGCTTTGCACGTGCAAATGCCATGATATTCATAACGGAAGAAAGTATTGTTTAAACCACCGCTCTGACAATGGATCACAGCAATTTTTTTATCAGCAGATATTGCTTCAATGCCCAATATCTTTGCAATATCCGCTATAACATCATCACCACCAGGAGCGCATAGATTTATTTCAGCGTTATGTTTTACTATTGCTTCTGCATATGCTGAACAGCCCGGATACCCGCAGGCACCACAATTAACACCGGGTAATATTTCATTTATCTGTTCAATTTTGGGATCGATATCCACGTGAAATTTTTTGGAAGCGAAGGCAAGTCCCAGTCCGTAAATTACACCTAAAATCCCAAGAGTTGCTATTGAATATAATATGATGGACATTTAAGTTCCCCCTAAAATTTTAAGCCTGAAAAACCCAGGAACGCAAGAGCCATGCAGCCTGCCACTATCATCGCAATAGGCATGCCACGCATTGTGCGGGGTAGCTCTGCTCTCTCCAACCTTTCCCTGATCCCTGCCATCAGGATGAGTACCAAAGTAAAACCAAGCCCGGCAAACAAACCATTCAAAATCGCAAAAATAAAAGTGTATTCTTCATTAATATTCAAAATTGCAACACCCAGTACAGCACAGTTTGTGGTAATTAATGGAAGGAAAACACCTAGCGCTTTATAAAGTGCCGGAGCTGTTTTTTGAATGATCATCTCTACCAGTTGCACCAGCGATGCTATTGTAAGAATAAAGGCTATTGTCTGCAGGAATTCAATTTTTAATGGAACCAGAAGATATGTTTGAATAAGCCAGGTAAAAGTGGAAGCCATGGTCATAACAAAGATCACGGCCATTCCCATTCCCAAAGCAGAATCTATTTTCTTTGAAACACCAATATAAGGGCATAAACCCAGAAAGCGCATTAATACAAAGTTCTGCACAAATATTGCTGCAATAGCCATAGCGAATATTTTTGCTAACAATTCCATTTATTTATCTCCTATTTCTTCTTAAGATTCATCAGGCCCATCAAAAGACCCATAACCAGGAAAGCTCCCGGTGCAAGAATCGCTACCAGCATTGGTTTGAAGGTTACGGGAAGCACATTAAATCCCAGGAATTGACCGGCACCCAATACTTCTCTAATAGAGGCGATCACTATAAGTGCGAGTGTGAAACCCAGACCCATTCCAATACCATCAAAAATGGATCTTATCAGGTTATTCTTACCGGCAAAAGCTTCTGCTCTTCCCAGGATAATACAATTCACTACGATGAGTGGAATGAATAATCCCAGGTTTTTATGAAGAGCCGGAACATAAGCTTCCATCACCATATCTACTATGGTAACAAATGAAGCTATTACTACAATATAGGACGGAATACGGATCTTGCTTGGAATAAAACCCTTGATAAGAGAAATAAAAATATTGGAAAAAACCAGCACGAAAGTAGCTGCTGCTCCCATTCCAATAGCATTTTCTACAGAAGAAGAAACTGCCAATACCGGGCAAAGCCCAAGTGCCATCACGAAAACCGGGTTTTCTTTTACAATGCCTTTTGTGAATTCTTTGATAACGCTCATTCGGTAACCTCCTCCCGGTGAATTTCTTCAGGTTCTGATTGAACCTCGATTTCTTTCAGGAACTTCAAACCAATCCGTATGGAATTGGCAATTGTTCGAGTAGTTATAGTTGCTCCTGTAATACTGACGATTTCACCACCATCTTTATCAACGAGCATTACGGTTTCATTTTTTCCTTCAAACTGAGATTGAAATTCAGGTTTTGTGCAGTTTGCACCCAGTCCCGGGGTTTCTGTTTGTTCGATTATTTTGATCTTGTTTACTTTGAAGTCCGGGGTTACACCAATCATGGTCTTCACATCGCTGCTATATCCATATAAAGAAGCTACAAATGTATATCCTGCAAGTTGTCCTTCATTATTTTTGCCAGCATATACAACTTCTTCATTCAAGAAGGAAATGCTATCGAAAGAAGCAGCTTCCGGTAGAACTTCCATCCTGGCTTCTTCTTTTGCCTTACGTTGATTTTCTTTGATAATAGGTTCAGTGAAGCCGTTAATATATGCCAGAATTCCGCTTGCAACAACAGTTATAACCAGTAAAACAAATCCAAGTCTCAAATAATATTTCATTTTCTAACCTCCCCAAATATTCTGGGAATTGTATATCTATCTATCAGCGGAACAGTGATGTTCATTAAAAGAATAGAGTAAGAAACACCTTCCGGATATCCTCCAACCAGACGGATCACTACAGTCAATATTCCGCAACCCATTCCAAAGATAATTCTTCCCTTCTTGGTAACAGGAGAGGTAACCATATCTGTAGCCATGAAGAATGCACCTAAAATGAGACCACCCGAAAAAATATGGAAAAATGGTAACATAATTGATGCAGAGAATAATCCGTTAATTCCACCAAAAATATATGTAAGAACTAATACTGTAGCAATATAACTGATTGGAATACGCCATTCAATTATGTGTTTCCAGGCAAGATATGCTGCGCCCAAAAGAAGTGCTGCTGCAGAGACCTCACCTATCACTCCACCGATATTACCCCAGAAAAGATTCTGTAGTGTATCCATACTGGCCAGGTTATTCATAACGGTTTCTGCCATGTCAGCACTTACCTGAGTAGTATCACGCAGAGCTTTTACAACCCCCAGCGGAGTTGCAGAAGTAACTACAGCAGGTACATTGGAAGGTAGATTTACTAATCCGTTAATAGAACTTTTAAAAAGAGCCATCGGCGAAGTACTTTTCCAGCCGGCAGTCATCAAAGTTGGCCAGGAAGCAACCAGAAAAGCTCTTCCCAAAAGAGCAGGATTAAAAATATTGAAACCTAATCCACCAAAGATCTGTTTACCAATAGCAATGGCAAAAACAGAGCCAATAACAGGAAGCCACCAGGGTGCTGCCGAATTAATATTGAAAGCTACAAGGATGCCTGTGACTACTGCGCTGCCATCTGAAATCGTTACGGGTACTTTGCGCAATTTCTGTATTAAAGCTTCTGTAGCTACAGCAGCTACCACACCATAGAGTGTGAGTAGAAAAGACTGAATTCCAAAGAAGAAAATTCCCACAAGAAGAGCAGGAGTAAGAGCTAAAACAACCTGCCACATTACAGAACTAATTGATATGTTCTGCTTAATATGAGGTGCTGCCGAAACGGCATAAACATCACTCATATATCCTCCATATATTTTGCTTTTTTTATTTTTTTTGTAATTCGTTTATTTTAAGCTTTCCAATATCTATCCATTGAATGAGTTTGATATGTGATGGGCAAACGTACGCGCAACTTCCGCATTTCATGCAATCCATTACTCCGTATTTTTCTGCCAGACTCCAGTCTTCGTGTTTTACATTATGTGCTATCAGGCTGGGCACAAGATCCATGGGACATACATCCACGCATCTGCCACAACGAAGGCATACACTCTCATCTTCTTTGTGTCCTTCTTTTTTATTGAAAAGCAGAAGCCCGGAACAACATTTTGTCATCGGTGTTTCCAGGGATGGAATAGCAAAACCCATCATAGGTCCACCGGAAATGATCTTACCGATCTTCTCTGTAGTTCCATCACAAAATTCCAGCAGGTCAGAAAAAAATGTACCAATCCTTGCCTTAATATTCTTCGGGTTACGCACAATTTTTCCGCTGATGGTAATAACTCGTTCAATAAAAGGTTTTTTAAAGCGTACTGCTTCATAAACAGCAATAGCAGTTCCCACGTTCTGTACTATAACTCCCACGTCCATGGGCAGACCGCCTTTATTGGGAACCTTTCGTTTTGTAGCGGCGTAAATAAGTTGTTTTTCAGCTCCTTGCGGATACTTGAGGTGAAGTCCTACAACCTTGATATTTTTATCATCCTTCAAAAGGTTTTTGAAAAGTTTGATGGCATCCGGTTTATTTGCTTCAATACCAATGATTCCCTTTTTTGCATTAACTATTTTCATCAGGATTTTAAGACCATTGATGACATCACTTGGCTGTTCCATCATAATTCGATAATCTGCTGTAAGATACGGTTCGCATTCCACACCGTTCAGAATGATCGTATCTATAGGTTTTTCTGCCGGTGGAGAAAGCTTAACATGAGTGGGAAAACCAGCACCCCCCATGCCGCAAATACCAGCTTCGGAAATTCGATTTTTCATCTCCTCTGCAGGTAGCTCAAAATAGTCATTTTCGTCTGTCAATTCGATCTGATTGTCCTGTCCGTCGCTGGTTATCTCAATTGCCATTGAAATTGTTCCTGCGGGATGGTTGAATTTGTCGATCCTGGTAACTTTACCTGAAATTGAAGCATGCATTGGGATAGA
>JAUXIJ010000034.1 GCA_030621085.1 Candidatus Cloacimonadota bacterium
TTAATTCCGGTTCTAAAACCAGGTGACACAGTCGTTGTATCCGGTTCTACTTACTACGCTTTTACAAAAGCTGTGGATTGGCTAGCACAGATTGCCATTATTTTAAGTGTGTATGTAGCTATATCAAATATTTAATGATCGAGGAATTATGCAGAATCAATTTAATCAATTTAACGAAAATGCAGAAGAACAGGAAATTCAATTAAAAGATTATGTAAATATAATAATTCGTTACAAATGGCTGGTTGCTTTTATTTTCCTAGCTGTATTCATAGCTTTCAGCATTTATACTGCAAAAGCATCCAGAATTTATAAAGCTACTTCAAAAGTACTTTTGGAAGACAGGATGGCAAGTGATCTTCTCTTTTCCTCGTTCAGCAACAAAGCCTCATCAATAAATAACAATATTCAAATATTAACAAGTTATCCGGTAATGAAAATAGCCTATCAGATACTGAGAAAGAAACCTCATTTTACTTCTCTACCTGTTAGTAAAATTGAAAGTAATCCAGAGGGTTATCTAAAAGAAGGGTTATCTGTTGATACAGAACGTGAAACCGATATATTGATCATCAATTTTGAATCTACCAGCCCCCTGGAAGCAAAAGAAGCAGCTAATGCGGCTGCTTACGCTCTTATCCAGCAAGATACAGATTATGCCCGTATCGAGTTCAGGAATACTCGAGAATTCCTGGCAAACCAGTTGGAAGAAAATGATCGTCGGCTGCGTAATTCGGAAGAAGAATTGCGAACATACAAGATCGAGCATGGTATTTCAATGCTCTCGGAAGAAACCCAGGAACTAATTAAACAATCTTCAGAACTTTCTGCCATGCTTTCCGCAGCAGAAACAGAACTGGAAGTAGCAAATAATCACTTAAAATTCCTGCAGGGTGAACTTTCCTCTCAAGATACACTACTCTCCGATGTTAATTCCGTTCTCTCATCACCACTTCTGGATCAATTGAAAAAAGAGATCGTAGAAAACCAAACTCAATATGTGAATTTACTTACCGGGTCAGATTACTCTCCAGATCATCCTGAACTGAAATCTTTGAATAAGTCCATAGAAAGCGCTAAAAAAAGATTGAATGAAGAAATTCAGAGGATCATCTCAGTCAAGTCCGGTTCTTCCGATCCCCTGATCTATCGTTCCAATCTTATTGAAAGAATTTCCACAGCTCAGATCGATCAGAATTTAAAAGATTCAAAAGTAGTAAGTCTGCAAAAAGCTGTTGAAGACTATAATAGGAAAATGTCTATCCTTCCTGATACTGAGGTTGAACTTGCACGTCTGGAACGCAGCTATCTGATTAATGAAAAAATATACACTATGCTTATTGAAAAATTTGAAGATGCTAAGATCGCTGAAAGATCAAAAATAGGTAACGTTCGCATTGTGGAAGAAGCCCGAGTGCCTGCAAGACCCATTAAACCAAATAAGAAAATGAACCTGATGATCTCAATTGTTCTTGGTCTTGGATTGGGCATTGGAGCGGCATTACTTCTTCACTCTCTGGATTCTAAGATAAGAACTTTCGATGATGTTAAAAAGAATGTAGCACTGCCAATTCTTGGTACTATCCCATATATTCATATATACGATTCCGATCTCGACCAAATCGAAAATATGATACGCAGAAGTAAAGAAAACGAAAAGGAAGAATTATTTACATTAAAACATCACATGGAAACAAAACTGATCACAAATTATTCACCAAAGTCATCTGCTGCTGAAGCTTTTAGAATATTGAGAACTAACATAATAGCCAGAAAGAAAAACACCGATTCATTATCGATCCTGATAACAAGTTCCGGACCTAAAGAAGGCAAATCTACCATCCATGCCAACCTGTCAACTGCCCTGGCTCAAATGGATGCAAAAGTTATTCTTGTAGACGTTGATCTCAGACGTCCCATGGTTCACACAATATTCGATTTCGAAAAGGAAAATGGTATCAGTGATTTCCTGATTGATAAATCCAGCAATATAGAGAATCTTATTAAGAATACTCCTGTTCCTAACCTCGATATAATTACCAGTGGCTATATACCGCCAAACCCATCCGAACTTCTCGCCTCTCCCAGAATGGATGAACTGCTTGCACATCTTAAGGAAAATTACGATTATGTTTTACTGGATTCACCTCCTGTTATTGCTGTAACAGATTCCATGGTAATGGCAAAGAAAGTGGATCTGTTAACTCTGGTTGTACGTATCGATAGCGCTGATAAAAATGTAATAAGAAGAGCAAAAGAACTATTGGAAAATATTGATGTAAAAATAACTGGAGCAATCATAAACGGAATTCATCCACATAAATACTATAGCAGTTACGAATATAATTACTACTATTATTACTATTATGGAAAAGAAGAAGATAAAAAGACTTCAGCGAAGTTCTTCCGCAAAAATAAACCTGTTTCTTGATGTTCTTGGAAAACGTGGTGACAGTTACCATAATATAAGAACAATCTTCTCTGAAATAGAGCTTTACGACAACTTAAATTTTATTTTGACAAAAAATAGCGCTGTTAGGATTTTGGTAAGTACAGACTTTATAAGTATAGAAGAAAATATTATTTATAAAGTTGCGATCTTTATAAAAGATAAATATAAAGTGGAAGATGGAGTAGATATAAAGCTTGAAAAGAATATACCAATTGCAGCTGGATTGGGTGGGGGTAGTAGTAATGCTGCTTTCACCATTTCAGCACTCTCGGAACTATGGAATTTGAATTTAAGTGATTCGGAGATGCACAATATTGCCAGAAATTTTGGAAGTGATATTAACTTTTTTCTGAAAGGCGGATGTGCTCTGGGTGAGGGGCGAGGTGATAAGATAACCCCGCTCGAACATATAGATATTAATAATATTTTTCTGGTAAATCCCGGTTTTGATATTTCCAGTAAAGAAGCCTATCATGCAGTGCATATTTCTAACGAAAACACACAATGGCAACAATTGATATCAACTCACGATGTTTCCTATTGCTACAATAAACTCGAAGAAGGAATCTGCAGGAAATATCCTGTAATTAAATTCATAATGGAGCATTTAAAAATTAACGGAGCAAAGAAAGCAATGCTTTCGGGTAGCGGAGCAACTATCATTGGCTTCTGTTCCGATAGAAAGATAGCAGATAATTTTACAAAATACTATTCCAAAAAAAAATATTGGAATTGCATTACAAAAACAAAAAGGAGTACAAGATGAACATTACTGATGTAAAAGTTTTCCTGAGAGAAAGCAACCAATTAAAAGCCTTTGTTAATATCGTTATTGATGATGCATTTATCATCAGAAACATCAAGGTTATCGAAGGTGAAAATGGTCTTTTCGTAGCCATGCCAAGCCGTCGAGTTAGCTCTGGTGAATATCGCGATATCGCTCATCCTATAAACACAGAAACCAGGAACATGGTAGAGCGCATTATCATCGAAAAATACAAGGAAGTTTTACAAGGTGCTTTATCTGCAGCTGAACATACTGAAGAGGAAAAACCCGAGGAAAAACCCGAGGAAAAATCAGAAGAAAAGCCAGAAGAAAAGCCAGAAGAAAAACTTGAGGAAAAACCAGAAGAATAATTAATTTATGTTTTCCAGGCTTAAAATATTTACAGGCAACGCTAATATAGAATTAGCGAATGAAGTAGCAAAATATGCAGGTATCCCCCTGGGAGATGCTGAAGTATTTAAATTCTCCAACGATAATATTTTCGTTAAGATCAATGAAAATGTCCGCGGAGCCGACACATTTATCTTACAGCCTACTTGTTATCCGGTAAATGATAACCTGATGGAGTTGTTAATTATGATAGATGCACTTAAAAGAGCATCTGCTCGTAATATAAATTGTGTTATTCCTTCATTCGGCTACGCCAGATCCGATAAAAAAGATCAACCCAGAGTACCCATTACGGCAAAGCTTGTGGCTGATCTGCTTACTACAGCCGGCGCTAGCCGAGTTATAGCAATGGATCTGCACTCAGATCAGATTCAGGGATTTTTCAATATCCCGGTAGACCATCTGTATTCTACACCTATTTTTATACGTCATCTCACTGCTAATCACGATATCTCAAATGCTGTGGTAGTTTCACCTGATACAGGTGGAACAGCCAGAGCCAGAGCATTAGCAAAAAGACTTGATTGTTCACTGGCAATTGGAGATAAACGTAGATTAGGAAATGATGACAAAGCAGAGGTCTTAAATATCATAGGTGATGTGGAAAATAAAACTGCCATCCTTTACGATGATATTATCGATACAGGAGGTAGTTTAGCTAAAATGTCCAAAGCCCTGATGGATCG
This sequence comes from Candidatus Cloacimonadota bacterium, assembly GCA_030621085.1. Lineage (GTDB taxonomy): Bacteria > Cloacimonadota > Cloacimonadia > Cloacimonadales > TCS61 > JACNIV01. The sequence goes on from JAUXIJ010000034.1 coordinate 4,316, forward strand.
CGGAGCAAAAAAAGTTTATGCTGCTTGTGTGCATGGTATACTTTCCGGTAATGCCATTGAAAACCTGGAAGAATCTCCCATCGAGAAATTGTACATTACGAATTCTATTCCGCTTTCACCGGAAAAGAAAAAATGTAAAAAAATCGTCCAGCTATCCATTGCCGAATTGCTGGCTATAGCTATAAAAAAGATTCATATTGAGGAATCTCTTAGCAACTTATTCAGATAGAATACTTACCCACATAGTGGGATTTCAACGGAGGAATAATGAACGTAAAAGTTGAAGCGAAATTACGTGAAATAGGAAAAAAGTCTGTCCTGAAAAATTACCGAAATGAAAATCTTATACCAGGAATTATCTATGGAGAAGGGAATGAAGGATTAAAAATACTCATTCCAAAAATTCAATTTCTTAAAGATTACAAAAAAACCATAGGAGAAGTTGCTTTCTTCAATATTCATGTTGATGGAAAGGAATTTAATACATTCATAAAAGAAAAGCAGATTCATCCTGTAAGCAGGGAATTTGTGCATATCGATTTTATGGAATTTCATAAAGGGAAAAAGATCACCCTTCAAATTCCTTTCAGATACATTGGAGAAGCCAAAGGTACTCAAGAAGGTGGTCTGTTGGAAATTCTTCACAGAGAATTAGAAATTTCCTGCCTGCCAAAAGACATTCCCGAAGAAGTCAGCATTGATGTTTCTGAATTGGAAATAGGTGATTCCATCCATTTCGGTGATATTACCATTCCCGAAAATATCGAAACTAATATGTCGGAAATTACTACTCTTGTAGCTGTTCGTGCACCTAGAAAAGAAGAAGTTATAGAAGTAGAGGAAGAAGAGATAGAAGGTGAAGAAGCTGCAGAAGAAGGTGAAGAGACAAAAGAAGAAGCTACTGAAGAATCTTCTGATCAAGCTCCTGAAAAATGAAATTAGTTGTAGGTCTTGGTAATCCCGGAGTAGAATATAAGTTCAACCGACATAATGCAGGTTTTTTACTTCTGGATAAATATGCTGCAAAAAAAAATATCAAGTTTAAAAAGAAAATTAAATATGATATTGCAATTGCGGATGAGAAAATCTTTATCAAGCCTAAAACTTATATGAATAGAAGTGGTAATGCTGTTACATCGATCATCACAAAACACCGTGTTGATGACATTTTGGTGATAGTCGATGATATTAATCTTCCACTGGGTGAAATCAGATTCAGAAAAGAAGGTGGTTACGGCGGTCATAACGGTTTGAAATCCATCGGAGCTGCTTTGGGCACAGATAAATTCAATCGATTTCGCATTGGTGTTGGTGCTCCGGAAACGGGGGAACTTTCTGAATATGTTCTTTCCGATTTTTCTTCCCAGGAAGAGGAAATCCTGCACGTTGTATTTGATTTTTGTGAAATATTACTGGAAGATTATCTAAGTAATGATTTCGATCGTATGGTCGAAAAATATAGTAAACTTAAAGTATCCTATTCTGAGAAAATCAAAATTTCTCAGGATCGATAATAGCTGGTTTCACCGGCTTCATAAAAGACCAAAGGAGGAAAAATGTTGAACAAGTACGAAAGCATGATCATTATCGTACCCACACTTACCGAAGATGACTCAAAACAAGAACTTGAAAAAATCAATTCTTTTATCAAAAAGAATGGTGGCGAAGTACTCAATACCGACGATTTGGGAAAAAAGCGTCTTGCTTATAAAATCAATGATTTCAATGAAGGCTATTACTTCGTGAACTATTTCAATTTTGATACTACTAAAGTATCCAAATTGGAAAGAATGTACAAACTTAATGAAAACGTCATACGCTATAACATTCAAACTAAATAAAACAGGAGGAGTATAATGGCAAGTGAATTAAGATTTCCCAAGATCAATACAATAGTTATTAGCGGCAGGCTTACTCGTGACGTAGATTTACGCTACCTGCCAAATGGTACACCAGTAGCAAAATTGCCTATTGCCTTCGATAGAAGTTATCAAAAAGATGGCGAGTGGCAACAGGAAACCAGTTATATTGATATAGTTGTCTGGAGCAAGCGTGGTGAACAATGTGCAGAATATCTACATAAGGGTAGCCCCGTTCTTTTAGAAGGATATCTCAAAACACGTTCCTATGTAGATAATAATAATCAAAATCGAAAAATCACCGAGATCATTGCTCAGAAAATATCTTTCCTGGAAAAATCTGATTTCAAAGCAGAAAAAATTGAAGAACCTTCAAACACCGAAACAAAAGCACCAGCAGCAAATGTAACAGATGACGATGTTCCATTTTAAAGAATTCATAGGAGAAAAATAATGGAAGAAAAAATAGAAAAAAAAGAACAAGTTGAATCTAAACCAGGTCAGCAAACTGATTCCCCAAATATCAGGAGAACTCCTTACAAAAAATCTTCATCCAGACCTTCCAAACCAAATTATGTAAAGAAGAACTTCTTTTTTAAAAAGAAGGTTTGTTTTTTCTGTAAGAATAAAGAATCTGTAATCGATTATAAAGATGTATCTTTAATGAAAAGGTTCATTTCAGAAAGTGGAAAAATATCTCCCCGCAGATTCACTGGAACTTGTGCCAAACACCAGAGAAAATTAGCAACAGAGATAAAAAAAGCACGTCAGATGGCTCTTATTCATTTTACAGATAAACATAAATAAAAATAGTGTTTCTTACAGCAATTCTGGCGGCAATAATTGCTACCATATCTCCTTTTTGGGGATTGATCTTTATATTAGCATCCGGTGGAAAATACCAAGAAAGAATTTATATTTTCTTCGCTGTTTTTTCCGGTATTGTTGTAATTCTCAGTATAGCTTCCATCATTGATATCATCACGCTTTCCGATCTTATTGTAGGTGTTGGTGCAACTTCTCTTATATTTTTCTGGAGTTTATTCAGAACATTCAATTACACTCGAAGCATGATAGCAGGCTTTTTCTTTAGCATTGTCTATTCAGTTGCACGGAAATTGATCTTCGGAAAAGCCTTTATTGAGAATGTAAATCAAGCAATCGAACAATATAAAGAATTCATTACTTCCGCTTTCCAGAATTCTGCGGAACAAATGAATTTAGCCTTGGAGATCACGGAAAGCTTTAAAGAAATTTTTACAACATTTTATGCCGGTATCTGGGTTTTTACAGTTGTTCTGGCATTATATTTCGGTTCGCTTCTTTTCTCCAGGAAAAACATCATAAAATGGAAACATAAAACAATTAGATTGCCATTTTTTTTGATCTATCTCCTGATAGTTGGTTTGGTATTGTTTCTTATGCCCGGAACAAAAAACATAGGTATAAGTAGTTTATTAATGTTATCACCATTATTCCTCATCCAGGGAATATCCATCCTGGACTTTTATTGGGGAAATTTCTTTAAAAAATCAAAATTTTTACTTTTTTTATTGATTTTTTCTATGGTGATAAATTATTTTATTCTAACTCTGGTAGCCCTGATAGGTTTACTGGATATGTGGTTTAATTTTAGAAAAATTAGCATAATGGAGGAGATGAATGAAAGTAATCTTAACTAAAGATATAAAGAAATTAGGTGAAGCAGGAAGTCTCGTAAAAGTTGCCAATGGCTATGCTCGGAATTACCTGTTCCCGCAGAATATGGCTATTCCCGCCACTTCTAAAAACATAAATAAGATCGAAGAGATCAAGAAGAAAGCAGAGGAAGAAAAACTGGCAATGCATAGTGAATATCTTGCCCTGGCTAACAAAATAGCAAAAGTAAAACAACTTACATTTTATCGTAAAGCAGATGAAAATGACCATCTTTTCGGTTCTGTATCCGAAAATGATGTCATCAAAGCCCTGATGGAAAAAGAAATTACTATCCATAGAACTAACGTAATTATGGATAAACATTTAAAAGAATTGGGATCGTTCGATGTTGAGATCGAATTTACTAGCGAGATCAAAGCAAATCTTAAAGTTAATGTGGAAAAAGAAACTAATTTAGAATAAAGGGAGGTACTCTTGAAGAAAATAATTAATATACTCGGGTGGATAGTTCTCTTATTGGCTTTTGCCGCTTTGGGACTTAATGCAGACGATAAGTTATTTGGTTTTTTCTTATATCTTGTTATCTTTGCAGTTATTTTCGGTCTTGTATACTGGTATATCAAGAAACACCATCGCAGAACGGAAATTGATTTCAAGAAGATGATTTTACTACATAAGATATTGGGAATCATATTGTTGCTGGTAGCAGTTTTCAGTCCGGCTATTGCCTTAGGTAAGATACATCTTCCCTTCCTGCCGAATCTGTTAATTTTCATTGCTACTGCTGTTCTGATTGCCGCTGGTGTAGTTGCAGTTACTATGATCAATAGCGAGAAAACAAAGAAAATTCTTGGTTACATTATCCTGGTAATTCTTTCTGCTGTTCCAGCACTTTTTGCCATCACTTACCTGGATCAATACTTTCCAAATACGTATAATGCGTTGGGAACAGCATATTGGACAGTTGTATCTGTGGCTATTTTTTCCTGGTGGGGATTTTCTCTCTATTCAAAAAAAGAATAGAATTGTGCCAGGTAAATCATAAGTTGATTTCCCATGGATTTTATCCGAACCGGAAATGTGTTACATAAACTTGTTCATACTATTGCCGGTGAAGAACATAAAGATTTTGTATCCATAGTTTTTGGCTGGAAAAGAATAGTCGGTGAACTGCTGGCAGAAAGAGCAACAATTCATAAAATTGAAAAGAACGTGCTCTTTGTTTCCGTGTCGAACAACGTTTGGATGCAGGAACTTATCTTGAGAAAATTCCAACTTATGTCGGATATACGATCAGTCCTTGGTATAGAATTAAAAGATATTGTATTCTTTTTGAAAGATGGCAACATTAAACGAAAAAAACGTAGGAAGAAAAATGGTTAAAATAGCTCCTTCCCTGCTTTCAGCAGATTTTACAAACCTGAAACATGAAATTTCCAAAGTTCAGGACGCAGGTGCCGATATACTGCACCTCGATATCATGGACGGACATTTTGTCCCCAATCTCACTTTTGGATTACCTATCATCAAACAAATAAAATCTCTGGCAAAAATACCCGTAGATGTTCACCTGATGGTAACCAATCCGGAAAAATACTTAGAAATCCTTGGGGATTGGGATATTGAATATATCTCATTCCACCAGGAAACTGTTTTTCATCTTCATCGACAGGTTCATGTGCTTAAAGAAAAGAACATAAAAGCAGGCATCGCATTGAATCCAGCTACTCCTGTAGAAACTATTTATGATCTGATCCCGGATCTGGATTTTGTACTGATAATGAGTGTTAACCCCGGATTCGGAGGGCAAAAATTTCTACCGTTGGTATATGAAAAAATAAGAAAATTGCGTAAGATCGCCGATGAAAAAAATCCTGCTCTGCTCATTGAAGTAGATGGTGGAATAAATAATATTATAGCTCCTGAACTTGTAAAAGGCGGTGCCGATATTTTGGTAGCAGGATCTTACATTTTTGGACAAAATGATTATCAAAAACAAATCCAGAGCTTAAGACAGTGAATGAGGAATAATGTTCAATAACCTCACCGACCGATTCGACGCAATCTTTAAAAAACTCAAAGGAAAGGGAAAACTCACAGAGCAGAACATTAAGGATTCCATGCGAGAAGTTCGCCGCGCCCTGCTGGAAGCTGACGTAAATTTCAAGATCGTAAAGAATTTCATTGATGGGGTAAGTAAAAAAGCAATTGGAACAGAGGTTATGAAAAGCCTTACTCCCGGTCATCAGGTTGTAAAAATTGTCCATAACCAATTAGTAGAATTAATGGGAACAGATAACTTCAAAGTAAAACTGCCTGATAACCGGATGAATAAAATAATGCTGGTGGGTTTGCAAGGTTCCGGTAAAACAACTACCTGTGCAAAACTTGCGAGTAGTTTCCATAAGAAGAACTTGAATCCAACAATGGTTGCCTGCGATATATACCGTCCGGCAGCTATACACCAGCTTAATGTGTTGGGGAAGCAATTAGATATTCCTGTGATTTCAGATGAAAAACAGAAAAATGTTTTGAAAATCGCCAGGAAGGCAGTAAAAGATACAGAAAATTCCGAAACGAATCTACTGGTTTTTGATACGGCTGGTCGGTTGCATATCGATGAAAAAATGATGAAAGAACTCAAAGACCTGAAAAAATTTCTGAATCCCAATTATATCTTTTTCGTGGCTGATGCAATGACCGGACAGGATGCCGTTAATGTAGCAAAAGAATTCAATGACCAACTTGAGTTTGATGGAGTAATTCTCACCAAGATGGATAGTGATGCTCGTGGTGGAGCTGCTCTTTCCATTAAAGCAGTTACAGATAAACCCATTATCTGCGTGGGAACCGGTGAGAAGATCTCCGATCTTGAAGAATTCCATCCCGATCGTATGGCAAACAGGATATTGGGAATGGGTGATGTTCTCAGCCTGATCGAAAAGGCTGAATCCGCTATTGATTCCGAAGAAGCAGAAAAGCTGATGAAGAAACTGAAAAAAAACCAGTTCACCTTCAGTGATTTCCTTTCCCAGCTTCAACAATTGCAAAAAATGGGACCCTTAGACCAGATAATGGGAATGTTACCAGGTATGAATACATCTGCATTGAAAGGCATGCAAGTAGATGAAAAAGATCTGAAACACATAGAAGCTATCATCTATTCAATGACACCACAAGAAAGAGAAACACCATCTGTAATAAATGGCAGTAGAAGACATCGCATAGCAAAGGGAAGCGGTACTTCCATACAACAGGTAAACAGATTACTCAAACAGTTTGAACAGATGAAAAAAATGATGAAAAAATTTAATAACCCCAAATCTATGAAAGAAGGGTTGTTACCTTTTTAAAGAAAGAGGATTAGATTTTAGTATAACTTTTTGATTCTCAATGAGTTATTTGCACCGAGCTTCATTCTAAAAAATGCTTGACGACAAAAGTGCAAAAAAAAATTAATCCTTATTCTTATAAGTATAAAGTTAAATATAAAGGAGAAATAATGGTTAAGCTCAGGCTTAGAAGAATGGGTGCGATAGATAAACCATTCTATAGAATTGTTGCTGTAGATTCACGCAAGAAAAGAGACGGTGCATACCTTGAATCTGTAGGATACTATGATCCTAAAACTGATCCTCTTACACTGAAAGTTGATATTGAAAGATCTTTATATTGGTTAGGTGTTGGAGCTCAACCTTCAGATACAGTAAGATCATTATTGAGAAAAGCTGGCGTAATGGAAAAATGGCATAAAACCAAATTCGGAGAAAAAACCGAAGAACCAAAAGAAAAGAAGAAAAAAACTACTAAGAAAGAAACTAAACCGGCAGCCAAAAAACCTGCTGCAAAACCAGCCAAAAAACCTGCTGCAAAACCAGCTAAAAAGCCAGTAAAAAAACCAACTGCAAAAGCAGCTGCAAAACCAGCCAAAAAACCAGCTGCAAAAGCTGAAAAGAAAACCATCGAGAAGAAAGTAGAGAAAAAAAGGTAATCGAAAAGAAGGAAATTAAACCTGAAAAAGTTTAGGAAGTAGGAGTTGGAAATGAAAGAACTCATTGAATTTATTGTTAAAGCTCTAGTTGATGATCCTTCCTCAATTAATATTACTGAGGTGGTTGGAGACAAGATTACCATTTATGAATTGAGAGCTGCTAAAAGCGATATTGGAAAAGTTATTGGGAAGCGCGGTAGAACTGCCGGTGCTATCAGAACTATTCTTAATGCTGTTTCAGCCAGACAGGGGAAAAGAGCGGTTTTAGAGATAATCGAATAAATGGAGATCTCTGATCTTATTGCGATAGGAAAGCTGGGTAATTCCGTCGATAGTGATGGATATATTTCTTTCAAACCGAATAAGATCTTTCAATCATTTTCCTTGCAATATGTTTTTTTGCTCTTTACAGATCATAGTGTGAGATATGTGAAAATAGAAGATAATCTTAACGATAAAATGCTGAAGATCGATGATCTGGAAATTACCCGCGCCGCAGCAGAAGACGGTAAAGCATTGGTCATGTTAGCCCAGGAAGATATTACAATGCTTTTGGATGAGCATAATATTCAAGATTATGCTGGTATGAAAGTTCATTTTGCAGATAGTATCATCGGGCAGGTGAAGGAAACCTTCTTTAATAATGCGCAAGATATTCTTGTTGTGGAATTAATAAACGGTAATGAAATCATGATACCTGTGGTGGATCATTATGTGGAACAGATCGAAGGCAACGTAATATATACAAAGAATATTGAAGGATTAATGAATTTATGAACATCGAAGTTCTAACACTATTTCCAAAGATATTTGAAAATTTCCTTCAGGAAAGCATGCTCGGGATAGCTATCAGAGAAAAAGCGTTATCAGTGAATTTAACAGACATTCGTGATTTCGCTTATGATAAACACCACACAGTGGATGACACTCCTTATGGTGGTGGTGCAGGCATGGTAATGAAACCGGAACCTCTTTATGAAGCAATCTCAAGTGTAAAAAGAGAACAGGATATTCCTGTAATATATTTTACTCCGCAGGGTAAACTTCTTACCCAGAAAATCGTGACTAAATACAGTAAAACGGAAAACCTGATCTTGCTTTGCGGACATTACAAAGAGATCGATCAAAGAATTCGGGACAAGTTTGTTACCGAGGAACTTTCGATAGGCGACTATGTTCTTTCCGGTGGTGAAATACCTGCCATGGTGATGATCGATGCTATTGCACGGCTCCAGGAAGGAGTGCTGGGAGATATCGATTCTGCATTGACCGACTCACATCAGAATGGTATTCTGGGGTGTCCTCATTATACACGACCACCCGAATTCAAAGATATGAAAGTACCCGAAGTTCTTCTCTCTGGAAATCATAAAAAAATAGATGAATGGCGTAAGCAGAAAGCTTTGGAAATCACCCTGAAAAACCGTCCGGATCTATTGAAAGATGATAAATGATCTTTATGCAGGATTGGTGCATCACCCGGTTTACAACAAATTCGGAGAAGTAGTAACAACTTCTATCACCAATCTTGATATCCACGATATATCCAGAAGCTGCTATACTTTCGGCGTTAAGAAATTCTTCGTAATTACTCCCCTACCCACCCAGAAAGAATTGTTGGAAAAAATTCTGAAATTCTGGCAAAGTGATATTGCAAACTGTTATAATAAAGATAGGGTAACTGCTTTATCGATAATTGAATATGCAAAAAATATTGAAATTGCAAAGGAAATGATAAATTCACAGGGAGGAGACTGTCTTACCGTTACAACAACTGCTACGGAATTAAAAAACCAATTGAGCTATGATGAATTTGCAAAATTGGAAAAACCTGTTTTCCTGTTATTTGGAACGGGAAACGGGCTAACGAGAGATGTTCATGAAAAAGCTGATTTCGTTCTAAAGCCCATCCATGGAAATGGAAATTATAATCATCTCTCAGTACGAAGCGCTGTAGCTATTGTTTTAGACAGAATCACTTCCGAAAAATAAAGGAGGTTCTATGGACATAGTTCATGAAATCGGAAAAGAACAACTGAGGACTGATCTTCCTGAGTTCAGAGTTGGTGACACCATTAAGGTTCATTATAAGATCAAAGAAGGTTCAAAAGAAAGAATTCAGATATTCCAGGGAATTGTTATCCAGAAACGTGGAGCACAGATTTCCAAAACCTTTACCGTTCGCAAAGTAAGTAACGGCGTGGGTGTTGAACGAATTTTCCCGCTTCATTCTCCTAATATCCAGAAGATTGAAGTAGTAAGATTTGGACGTGTACGCAGAGCTAAGCTATTCTATCTTAGAAAGGCAAAAGGTAAAGCGGCACGTGTAAAAGAAAAAAGAAGATACTAAAAAAATAGAAAGGAGCTCGATCGAGCTCCTTTTTTTATTGCACTAATTGCAGAGTTATAATAAATACTGTTCCTTTTGGTTCATTATTTTCTAAACGAATCGATCCATTAAAACTTTCAATTGTCTTTTTTGCAATATAGAGCCCCAGACCAGTGTGCCCTTTATCGCCGTATTTATAACTCTCGTCGAATACCATTTTTTTGATCTTATCGGGAATTCCTTTTCCATTATCTGCTACACGAATAATGCATTCATTATTGTATTTATTTATTGAAATATCGATCACATCTGCTTCTGCATGTATCAGAACATTGTTGAATAAATTATCGAAAACAGAATCGATAGCATCGTTGGCTAGGACTTTTGCTTTACCGATAATATTAATTTTTAAAGCGGGATAGCTTAACGCAATTCTATTAATAATACTGTTTAGATCTCTTACTTTTAATGTTTTATCCGAAGTTAAAAACTCTTCCAATTGTTTCATTCTACTTATTAATAAAGAGCCTTTTTGAATTTGTTTATTTGCTTCTTCAAGCATTTGATCTTCATGATTTTGCTTATAAATATTCAATGCACTTTGAATGACTGCAAAATTATTTGCTATATCATGCCTTAATATTCTATTTATCAATTTAATATGTTGCTGATGATTGATTAGTTCTTCCTGTGCTTTTTTCCTTTCGGTTATATCCATCATACTAATCAGAATATGACCAAATGACTCACTACTTGCCGGGATAGATAATTTGAGCAGAACATCAACCCGTTCGCCCTGTAGGTTTTGAGTGATCTTTTCGGCTTCGAACGTTCTTTTACACTCTGCTATGGCGATCAATTCTTCTTTGAAAGTATGCAATGACTCTGGAACAAATATACGATCGAGCGAAGCGATCAGTTCTTCCTTATTGTGTGCGCCATACATTTTGAGTGCTTCATCATTCACATTCAGAACCTTTATTAATTTCACAGCCTGCTCAATGAATTCCGGGTGCTTTTTCAGATAAGATCGAAAATCTGCTACTCCCTGTGCTTTAACTGTGTCGATAGCTGCTTTCAATTCTGTAAAATCCTCTTCCCAAATAGCAACGTTTGCAGTTTCGAAAATCGTGTGGTAACGGGTCTCACTATCATGCAATAATACAGTGGATGATTTTAGCTTTTCTTCAACTTGTATTTGTTCGATCATTTCTTGTTTCAGTTTGATAGTACGTTCCTTTGCCATTCCTTCCAATTGCTTTTTTAGTTCTTCTTCCGCCTTTTTACGCTTAGTAATATCTTTTACAGTTACTTCTAACAATGGTTTGTGCTCTGATATAAGCCTGGTAAATAGGATAGTAGCAGGAAATTCTTTATCATTTAATCTTTTAAGTGTCCATTCAAAAAAATGCGAACCGGTTTTTATTGCCTTTTCTATCATCTTCCTGATTTTTACGGGAGAAAGCTGTCCATCCGACTGATATTTTGGAGATAGTTCCCAAAATTTTTTAGAAATTAATTCCTTCTCATCTTCTGCATTGAACATCTCAATTGCGGAACGATTTCCTGCAGTAAATATACAGGTTGGCGGTGTAAGAATCATCACAGCATCTTTGGAAAATTCATAATGGATACGGTATTTTTCTTCATTCTCTGTGAATTTATTATCAACATTCATGTGCTTGGTTTTTTCAAATAATAATTGTTTATTTTCTTTTGTTAAAATTGCATTTTGTTTTTGCAATTTCTGGAATTCTTTAAGTATATTTTCTCTGGTTATATTTTTAGCATACATGTGATCTCCTTAGAGAAATCGTCCCTGAAGAGTACTCTATGAGTTTATAATACTTGTTTAAATCAATTAAGTTTATAACATTTTTTCTCAATTTTGAATTTCGGAACTGATGCTGAAATATTTTTGTGGCTATTTCAAAACTCAGGAAAACATTAGCTACATTTTGTACAGCCAGGGTTATGCATTCTTCAATAACAGGAAATGAATTCTGCCAGCGATCGGGTTTTACTTTTCCTTTTTTTAGGAAATAATTTTCAATCAACGTATCGTAAAATCCATTTATCTCGTAAATTTGATAGGTAAAATATCCTATCGGATCCTTTATCCGTCTTCGTCTTTCTAACTTTATTTGAAAATCATTCAAGTGCAGTCGGGTATCTGCTTCCATGATTTTATGAGCAGTTTCTTCATCTGCAAATCTGTATTTCCCATCTGTATGGAACGGTTGATGGAGATCAGCAACATAATGCGATAGAACACCAAGTTCAAAGATAAAAGCCTTAAGAGGTGTATCCAGCAATGCAGAAAGAAAAGGTGCAATACCGGGATGAACAGTGATCTTATCTGGATTGTTCAACATCGCTTGCACAAGCTGGATTTCCTTTCCTATTTTGTTTATAATTTTTCCGCTGTGTATACCATATCGATTAGGGGTGCAATTATAATAATGATTTGTGAAATCTTTAAAAATCCGGTCGGGTGCTTCTATGCCTAATATGAAAAGTTCCTGATGGAGTTTTAACATATTCCTGAAAGCCGATTTGCATTTTATTAATGCTTCGGATGTTATAAACTGATGAGTTCTACTATCCCAAAGCCACATTTTAATTCCTCATGTTTTAAAATTAATTAACCTATTTACATGATGTTTTAAATCCTATGGAAAAAACCGCTCCTTCTTTATATCGATATTGTAAAGTCCCTTTCAACTGGCTTACCAGTGAGCTAACCAATTGCAAACCAAGAGTAGTTGGATCTTCCAGTTCTATTGCTTCGGATGGTAATCCTGTCCCATTATCTTCAACTACTAACAAATAACCATTAGTTCCTTTCCTGGTTATAGCAACTTTTATATTTCCTTTTTTACAATTTAAAAATGCATGTTTAAGAGAATTCGTTACCAATTCGTTTATAATAAGCCCGCAGGGAATAGCAACATTTATATTAAAAACAATGTCTTTGATATTAACATCGACTTTAATTTGTGACGGTAGAATATGATAGGAAATCAATAAATGAGCTATCAGGTTTCTAATGTATTCTCCGAAATCAATCTTGGAAAAATCTTCGGTTTTATATAATTTTTCATGTATCAATGCCATGGAACGCACTCTGTTTTGAGTATTCAGAAATAGTTCAAGTGATCTTTTATCTTTTATGCTTTGAGATTGCAGTTTAAGCAAGCTGGTAACGATTTGCATATTGTTCTTCACCCGATGATGTATTTCGTTTAGCAGAACTTCCTTCTCCTGCAAAGATCTGTTGATCTCGTCCTGTGCCAATTTTTGTTTTGAAATATCCTGTGCAGTAATAATTGCTCCTTGCGGAAAAGGTGATATTGTAGCATTATAATATCTGTCTTCTCTATATTTTATTTCGGGAAAAACTTTTATCTTTCCAGTTTTAATGCAATCCATCAATTCTTTGAACATATCTATAGAATATTTAGATGCAAAATCTTTGTACATTATATCGCCGGATTTTGGTAACCGGCTACGATTGGTTTCTACAGCCTTGTTCACACGCATGATTTCACCTTTGTTATTCACCACAATTGTCTCTATGGGGTTGTATTCAAAAAGCGCATTATTCAGTGCGTCATGTTCTTGCAGACTTTTCAGGTTTTTATTCCGCTCGGTAATATCCAAAACCTGTCCAACTGTGGAAACAGTACCGCTTTTGTTATTCAGGATACTGGCACTTACCTCCAGTGTTTTTATTTCTCCTTTTTTAGTAACAATTTCTAATTCATAACGATTTGGCACTTTCTCACCAAGCTGTCTTTTTTTATATCTCTCTTCAACCATGTTCTTGCTTTTTTTTTCAAGAAACTGCCGGAAATCAACTCCGATCAGATCCTTGCGTGAATATTCTGATATTTTACAAAACTCATCATTTACATAGATGAATTTATAGACATTATCAATAATGAAAATCCCTTCATGAGAATTTTCTACTACAGAACGGAATTTCTTTTCACTTTCTTTTACAGCTTCTTCAGCTTTTTTTCTTTCTGTAACATCTTCCACAACTGCAATTTCAAAAAGCGGATTACCTTGATCATCTCTTACAAGATTCGAACGCAATAAAACATAAATAGTCCTTCCATCTTTACGGATATATCTTTTTTCTATATCGAAGAAACTGATTTCCCCTTTCACGATCTTATTGTATAGTTCTGCATTTTTCTGCCTGTCATCCGGATGAGTAAAATCCATAAAGGACATTTTTAGTAACTCTTCCCTGGAATATCCCAGCATTTTACAATAAGCTGAATTTACAGTAAGAATGTTCCTCTGAAGATCCGTTGTACAAACACCAATGGGAGAATAATCAATTGTCATTCGAAGTTTTTCTTCACTCTCACGTAATGCTTTTTCCGTTTGTTTTTTCTCTTCTTTTTGTCTTTTCAGCTTCAAAGCATTTTCTGTTGCAGGCACTAATCTTACCGTTTCATTCATAAATACTCCAGTTCTCTATAATATATAATATTAAAAGCAAATGCTATACCATAACAAATAACTGAATTATCAGAAAAGCCGACGTGCTGTATCTTTCTAGAAAATAAGAGGTTATGTCTGAAAATGGATAATATATAATTTAAAAATTAAATTTAACTGATATTTATACACAATTTGTTGTGTCAGAAAAGGACAGTTGTGGGTAAAAAATGTCACATGATTTAATAATCTTTAAGCTTTCGCTGGAAGTCACGCAGTTCATCTTTTTTTCGTATAGTTTCCCGTTTATCATATTTTTTTTTACCCTGAGCAATAGCCAATTTTACTTTTGCCAGACCTTTATCGTTAATATATATTTCCTTTGGTACAAGAGTCATTCCCTTTTCTTCGATATTTTGTCGAATCTTTCGAATTTCTCTTTTATTCAGAAGAAGTTTACGTTTTCGTTCCGGGTCATGATCGAAAGCACCACAATGTTCATAAGAGCTGATATGAAGATTTATAAGCCAAACTTCTCCATTCTCGATCTTACCATAGCTATCTTTAAAACTGAGCTTTCCTGCCCGGATAGATTTGATTTCAGTTCCTTTTAATACGATCCCGGCTTCAAACTCCCGGATAAAAAAGAAATTATGCGCTGCTTTTCTATTCCTAAAAACTCTCATCTCTTCTCCAAAAAGTTAATGTCTTGAATAGTATCTAAATGTCAATTTGTTTTAAGATATTATTTACTGGGAAACAGCATACAAAAGAATTGACAAAAAAACACAGCAATTCGATAAGGAGTGTGTTTTAAAGTTTGTTATTATGTTTACTATGGGGTAAATATGCATATAATTTATTCTTGCCTGAGTGTGTTTGTGCTTGCTATACTATCAGTTTACAGCATCACTCCTTTCATTATTCAATTAGCAAATAAGATTAACTTCATGGATAATCCCGGAGCAAGGAAAATTCATAAGAAAGCAACGCCACTACTGGGAGGACTGGCTGTTTTTATTGGCTTTCTTATTTTAACCTTATATATTATTTTTATGAATTTGCACTCCTTTAATCTTCCTATCTTAGGTTACCTGACAGGTGCTTCTGTTATTGTGATTACGGGAATAATAGATGATAGATATGGAATGAATCCATTGCTTAAATTAATCGGACAAGCCTTATCTTGTTTTATTTTTATATATACGAACGATCTATTATATATCTTTGGTCCGATTTATGTAACTCTTCCCCTGCTTTTCTTATGGATGGTCGGTCTTATGAATGCTTTGAATTTCCTGGATAACATGGATGGTATTATAACGGGAATGTCAGGAATTTTAGCCTTAGGATTTTATGCTTTTAGTTTTATCAGCAAAACCAATACTCTGGCTCCACAGGCTAATTTTATGTCGCTTATGGCATTGAGTTTTGCTGGTGCAGCTTTTGGGTTCCTGCCCTACAATTTCAATCCGGCTAGGATATTCCTGGGAGATGCAGGAAGCATGTTTATAGGATATTTCCTGTCTTCAATGGGTATTCTTGCTGGTCGATTGGCAGCTATCAAAATGAACAACAACCTTTTTTACCTCCTCCCTGTACTGTTGCTAAGTTATGCTATTTTTGATATTTCACTGGTGAGCTTCACCAGGAAAAGAGATGGAAGAAAAATCAGTCAGGGAGGAAAGGATCATTCTACACATCGTATAGACACAGCTATGCAATCACCTATTATTACAGCTCTAATCGTATATCTCATAAATATTGTGATCGTACTTGTTACAATCCTGGTTTTTAAAACTGGATCGGACAAAGTTCTGATAATTTCCACTGCTCTTTTTGCTTTAATATTCCTTTTCTTTGGAAAAAAACTGGATCAGATACCTATCATAATACCCGAAAACCAGCTAAAGGAAAATATATGATTGAATCATCTGGATGCAGTCACGGTATAGTTAAATAAATGAAAATATCAGGAAATTCAATTTTACAAAATAGGAAAAAGTTTTTTTTAAAATTATCAACTTTTATCTTATTGGTAATTCTTTTGGGTTGTTCAATGAATAAAAAATACACTACTGCTTACAATTTATATATGAAAAGCAACTATGTTGTTGCAATTAAATTTTACGATGATTACATAAAAAATTCTCCAAATGGAGCTCTGGCAACAAAAGCAGAACTGGAACGATCCGATTGTTATTACCAACTGGGCTACCAGGCATTTCACAAAGAAAACTGGCTTCTTGCTTCCAGGTTGTTTTATCTGGCAAATTCGGTAATAGCCGACAGTAAACTGGATAATTGTTATTATAAACTGGCAGAAGAAAGCTTGAATATCAACGATATCAATACTGCTTTAGATTATTATGATTCTATTACAACTTACTTGACTGATTCCGAGTTAATACCGGAAGTTTTATTTAATAAAATTAAGATATATATAGATTCCGATAAAAAGCTGGAAGCATTCAACGACTATCATTTACTCTGGAGCAATTATCCAGATAACAAATTCACTATCAGTATCCAACCACTGATAGACAACCTGATTCCCTACTATATGAACCAGGCGGTCGAATTTAGGAAAACCGCTGATTACGACAATGCTCTGAACATTCTTTTTAAACTCAACCAGTATCCTACACAATTCAAAGATGAAATACTAATTGGAATAAGCGACCTCTATTTATTGAAGGCAGAAGACGCTATCACAGAACATAAGTATACACAGGCAAAGAAATATTATTCAGAAGTAATTGTATACGATCCACAGAAAGAAACTATAGTTAATAAGAGAATGGATGAAATCTGTAATGAATTCATTCAGGAAGGCAGCAGGCTTGTAGAAAATTATAAATTCGATGAAGCATTTGCAATTTATGAAACTTGTTATGAATTATTGCCTGAATATCAGAAATCAACAGATGCAATAGAAGAAGCAAAAAAGCTGAAAGAAAGTTATACATTAGCATTCCAATATAAAAATAAAGCTGAATCCTATGAAAACGATAAAGAATATGTTAAAGCTTTGGAATTCTATCGCATATCATATTCCTCTATGCAGATGAAAGAAGTTCAAAATAAAATTTACATGATGAGCAACACTATAAAGGCTCAGAAAGATCCCAAAGGATTTGCGCTTGAAATAATTCAAAGTTTTAAAAAAGGCATCATTGTACAAGGTGTGAATGGTTTACAATCGGATTTGAAAGATAAATATGGCGAGAATGTAAAATCATCCGGTTGGAAAGTATCCTATGCGCTTGGAGAATTTAAATATGAAGTCAGATTTGACATTTTAGCATCGGAAGAAAATTACTACTTCGTATGGAGAATAAATTTACAAACACGGGAGATAGTTCCTTTGAACAAGATATCCGAGGAATTGCTTAAACAATGAAATATATATATATAACCTTGATAATCCTTCTCTCTTTCTGTTGGCTTTTTGCCGAGGAATTTGATATAAAAAAATTCTCCGATCCCGATAAATACGGATGGGACACCCCGCAAAAATTCTATGAAGCCCGCACAGAACTTTACAACCGTCAGAAACTACTTCAGATCTATGAAATGAATAAACAGGATATAACTCAGAACATCATTAAATCTGCCATTGCTCCGGGATGGGGACACTTTTCTGCGCAACAAAATACTAAAGGTACAGTTTTGCTTGGTATTGAGATTGTGCTCCTAGGAACAAGCTATTTTTTTTATGATCAGGCAATGTATAATTACGATAAATATAAGAAATCAACTTATATTGGTGATATAAATCAATATTATCTCGATGCCAAAGATCCTTACACTTATTCCCAAATATTCCTAGGGTTTGGAATTGCAGTATGGCTATATACTATTTATGACTCCATTACCGCTTCAGAGGAATACAATAAAAAACTGTGGGATGATCTGCTGCAGAAATATCACCAGCAGAAATTACAGATAACCCCTGCCGGGATTTCATTGAGGTTTTAATGTTAAAGAAATTTATGGTAATGTTCCTCCTGTTCTTTACTTTATCTTGTTCGTTGGAAAGAAATAATCCACTAGACCCATCTCACAGTGGCATTCAGGCACCAAACAAAGTAACAGGAATAAATATTTCTGTTACTGAAGAAAATGTTTTAATTCAATGGGATGCCATGAATCCGAACTATCTAGATGGTTATTATATTTATAGATCTCAAACTTACGATGGTCTATACTCAATCATATTTGAACCTGATAAAACCGACTCTTTATACGAAGATATTGATGTAATTATTCCACCTAATTTCTACTGGTACAAAATGTCAGCTTTCAAGGAGATCCCCGGGACAGATAAATACCTTGAAGGCTACCGCTCTGAACCTAAAATCTGGAGTAATTAACAATAATATATGAACCTGCAGAAAGAACTCAATCCGCAGCAATGTAAAGTTGTTACTACCACCGAAGGTCCGGTTCTTGTACTGGCAGGTGCCGGTAGCGGTAAAACACGTTCTGTCATCTATCGTACAGCTTACCTGATAAACGAAAAGAAGATAAACCCTTGGAATATATTGGTAGTAACCTTTACCAATAAAGCTGCCAGAGAGCTGAAAGACCGTCTTGAAAATACATTTGGCATCTCTGCTCGTTCTTTGTGGATCGGAACGTTCCATTCTGTTTGTACACGGATTCTCAGATATGAAGAAAAATCTCTTCCTTTTAATTCCAATTTCTCTATCTATGATGAATCAGATCAGAAATCCGTAATTAAGAAAGTTTATAAAAAACTTGATGTCGATCCGAAGAAATTCCCACCGGGAAAAGTGCGTGAAATTATCAGCCGCCAGAAGAACTCGCTCATCTTGCCAAAAGATTTCTTTAATTTCAACGAGTCTAACTACTTTTCTGAAACAACACATAAAATATACAAAGCATACCAGAATTTCCTATCTGTAAATAATGCATTGGATTTTGATGACCTGCTTATGTACACTGCTATTCTTTTTCATGATAATGCCAAAGTCCGTAAAAAATACGAGAAAAAATTTCAATATGTAATGATAGATGAATACCAGGATACGAATTATGCACAATTCAAGATCATTAATCTTATTGCAAAAAATCATCAGAATCTTTGCGTGGTAGGAGATGACGATCAGGCAATATACAGTTGGCGTGGTGCAGATATCAGGAATATCCTCAGTTTTGAAGCCGACTATAAAAACGTAATTAAGATCAAATTGGAACAGAACTACCGTTCTCCCAAATCATTCCTCGATGCTGCAAATAGTTTGATAAGAAACAATACCGAACGGCATAAGAAGGTTTTGTGGACAGATATTTCTTCATCGGAAAAACCGGAACTTGTTAAATTGGAAAATGAGAATAAAGAAGCCGAATATGTTGCCCGGGAAATTTCACAACTGCAATCCCTGGGAAAAAGCCTGAATGAATGTGTGGTTCTTTATCGCACAAATGCTCAGTCACGTGTATTCGAGAATGCCTTTTCTCTGCAAAAAATAAGATACCAGATCGTTGGCGGTGTTAATTTCTACCAGCGAAAAGAGGTTAAAGACATCCTGGCTTATCTCAAAGTACTGGTCAATCCGGCCGATGAAGAGAGCTTTCTTCGTATAATCAATGTTCCTTCCCGCGGTATCGGCAAGATGACCATCGATAAGCTCAGTGCTTCCAAACTGGAAAACAACTCCACATATTTCGATGCCATTCAGAAAAAAAAAACCTACCTCTCAGGGAAGCAGGAAAGATCAATTGCAGAGCTGGTTTCCAAACTGAAGAAATGGAAAGCAGATTCTGAAAAGATACCTGTTACTGTTTTAACAAAGAATATAATTGAAGAATTTGAATTCATTGATTATTATGAAAAAAGTAAAGATCCAAAAGATATCTCACGCTCCGAGAACATCAGAGAGTTCATAGCAGCAACCGAAGAATTTTCGGAAAACTATGAGAATGACACAGGGGAACAACCTGTTCTAATCGACTTCCTGCAGCAGATCTCTCTGCAAACCGATCTTGATAATGTGGACGAAGATGAAGAAACAGTTAAGCTGATGACCATGCACAATGCCAAAGGGCTTGAATTTGATAATGTATATATCGTGGGAGTGGAAGACGGTTTGCTTCCTCATTCCAGATCGATGGATACATTGCATAACCTGGAAGAAGAACGCAGGCTTTTATACGTGGCTATTACCCGTGCAAAAAAATCTGTGAAGCTTTGTTATACCAGGCATCGTCGGTATTTCGATACTGTGTTAACTTCTCTTCCAAGCCGATTCCTGCTGGAAATTGACGAACAGTATATTAAGAAGGAGGATAATACTTTCATAGAATCCAAGGTACCTCGAATCAAAACCGGAAAATACCAGAAAAGCATAATACTGGAATCACAAAAATATTTTAATATTGGACAGAAAATAAAGCATGATAAATTTGGTGAAGGTATGATCCTGGATGTTAGTGGATCGGGAAATGATGCAAAATTGACGATCTCTTTTTCAAATGGGAAATTGAAAAAGATAATTGGAACTTTTGTAAAAACGATATAAAAAGATTAATTGATAGAGATATGAAAAAAATAATAATACTGGTTGTGATTTTACTGGCTGTTAATCTTTCTGCCACCAAATATGCCGGCGAGATTTTCAGGATGGGAGCGGGAGTACGTAACTACGCCCTGGGTGGATGTGGCGTTTCCGATGAATATTCTTTTGCTCTTGCCTATTGGAATTCAGCGCTTCTTTCCCGGATCGGTGAGAACAAATTTGAGCTTATGCATGCTGAAGAATATTCAGGTCTGCTTACCTACGATATGGCATCTGCGATATGGGGAACAAAGAATAAATTTTCAGTGGTAATCACACGCATAGGTATCGACGATATTCCGCTTACAAAACTTGAAGATCCTGCCGATTCTCTCTCTTATGCAAATCGTCCCTACAAGTATAAATCCGTGAATAATTCCGATATTGTTATTTATTTTGGTTTATCCCGAAAATTTGGGAAATATGCAATTGGCATTACACCCAAATTTGCCTACCGTTCTCTTGCAGAAGAAAGCGGATATGGGTTTGGTGCAGATATTTCCACTTTCCTGGAATTAAACAGAAATCTATTTCTCGGTTTGAAGATACGTGATTTTTTCTCGACGCAGATACTCTGGGCAAATGGAACTCACGAGATCGTAAATCCCGGATTCGATGCCGAACTTAACTACCAATTTGTCTTCCCCGTTATAAAGCGAAACTCTCGATTTTTTACAGGGACTGAATTCTATATGGAGAACAGGGATATGGCTTCTCAATTTGCTCTGGGATTCCTTAGTATGGACTACCATCTCGGTTGTGAAATAAACATGCATAAAGCTGTCGATCTCTACCTTGGTTATGATGTTGAGAATTTCACCGGCGGGCTTTCCATTAATCATCGCAATTGGAAGATAAACTATTCCTTCGAGCAAAATTCTGACCTGGAAAATTCACACCGGGTCTCTGTCGGTTATAAAATATGAAGAAAATAGCTGTTCTGGGCATTACCGGTTCGATCGGTCTTTCCACCGTTGAAGTAGTAAGAAAACATCCCGACGAATTTAAGATAGTTCTGGCAACTTCCAATAATAATTACCAGAAGCTTTTTGCGCTTGCAGCAGAATTGAATATTCCTGAAGTTGTTATCACAAATCAAGATTTACAAAACAGGATTTCTGATCTTCCTGCAAATATGGAAGTATCTTTTGGAGAAGATAAACTGCAGGATATATTAGAAACAACAGACTGCGATATCGTATTGAATGCTATTTCCGGTTCTGCAGGACTGCGTTCTTCATTAACCGTTGTATCCCGTGGATTAGATCTGGCATTAGCTAACAAAGAATCGCTGGTTATGGCTGGACATCTAATTGCGGATAAATTGCACAATCCTACTGCCAGGTTAATTCCAGTGGATAGCGAACACAGCGCCATTTTACAGGCTCTGGGCTGTTCAACACTTGAAGAAGTAAATTCGATAATTCTCACAGCATCAGGCGGACCATTCAGAGAACTTCCGTTGGAAGAATATAAAAACATTACCCTTGAAGAAACATTAAAGCATCCCACCTGGAATATGGGTCCAAAGGTAACCATAGATTCTGCTACGATGATGAATAAAGGATTGGAAGTTATCGAAGCACACTGGTTGTTTAAGAAACCATATTCACAGATTAAAACTGTGATCCATCCACAATCTATTATTCATTCTTTCGTGGAATTTGCAGATGGTTCCATCATCGCCCAGATGAGTTTTCCCAACATGCAGATACCCATACTTTTTGCTCTTTCCTATCCTCATCATATCGAATCTTCAATTCCCAAAACCAACCTTCTCGATCTTCCCTCTCTTACTTTTGATAAAATTAAAAAAGAACGTTATCCTTTATTTTTCCTGGCTTGCGAAGTAGGTAAAACGGGCGGCATATTGCCTACAGTAATGAACGCAGCCAACGAAGCTGCTATCGACCTTTTTCTGAATAAGAAAATTAAATTTACTGATATCTATAGAATTATCGAAAAATCTGTTCAAAACTTTACAAATATACAAAATCCCTGCATGGAAGAGATCATTGCTACTAACAAAGAGATCTATAAAAAAAATATACAGAATTTTAAGAAAATAATATAAATTAATTCAGCATCAGAGAAGAAATAAAGAAAGCACTATTACTATATCTACAGGGTGAAGTATGAAGAAAAAGCAATTGGCTCCGCTGGTGATTCCTGCCTTATTATGGGCTGTTGGAATAATAATCGGGAAATACTGCCACGTTCCTGTATCTTTAGCAATCTGGGGTTTTGTCTTTATATTTCTTCTTTGTTTCATCAAGAAGTTACGTATTTATTCTTTGCTTATTTCCATTGTATTCTTGGCTATTATTCGCTTGAATTCTCAGATCACGCCGCCATCGAATCATATCAGCTCAATTATCAAAAACTATCCGCATATAGTTCAACCTGTAAAGGGTAAGATCGTCTCGGAAGTTATTAAAAAGAAACACAGCTACAGTTTTACATTGGAATTGATCGAGATCGACCAGAAAACTGTACGCGGCAGAATAAAATTCTATGCGGTGAAAGACAGTCTGCGTTATGGTGATATTATCGAAACCGTTGCCGAGATTGCAGCTATTCCCAAAAGTTCCAATCCGGTTACTTTCAACTACGAAGAATACCTTGCTGCCAAAGGATTATTTGCACAGGGTTATGCAAAAAGTATTGTTACTGTACTGGAAAATAAAAGGGAACCACTCAAAAGAGTAAGCATCGAAGCAAGGAAATTCATCAGGAACAGAATAAATAAACGATTTGGAAAATATGCCGGATTTATCAAAGCAATTATCATTGCCGATAAAAGTGAACTTGATGAGAAAAGGAATATTCTTAATAAAGCAGGTTTAAGTCATCTGCTGGCAGTTAGCGGATTGCATGTGGGAATTTTTTCACTTATTTTTTTTGCACTTTTGAATATCGTGATTCCCAACCGCAACATTTCCAGGATCATCCTGATGCTCCTTCTTGTTATCTATGGAGAAATTTGTCTCTGGTCTCCTTCGGTTTCCCGTGCTGTTCTTATGATAAATTTGTACCTGCTCTCCTGCATGATACAAAGAAAAACCATTCCCAACAATATCCTCGCTGCCAGTTTCATCATCATTACTGCCATCAATCCATTGCAGCTTTTTTCTATCGGTTTGCAGATGTCTTTTGTAGCCGTTATTGTATTACTAAATATTCTACCGGGAATAAGATTATTAAAACTGAAGCGAGATGAACTCGAACTGCTTTCAAATACAAAAAAGATACTGAACGGAATATTAACCCTGATGTTTTCATCACTGATATTGAGCACATTCCTGGCTCCATTAACAATGCTTCATTTCAACCAGCTAAACTTTAATGGTATTCTGGGAAACCTGGTGGGTATACCCATAATTTCATTTATCCTGCCCCTGGCTTTATTGATAGTATTTATCCCTGATCTTAGTTTTCTTTTACAAATTTATCAATTCAGCTTCCAGGCAATAATGAAGATTTTCGATACATGGTCACAATTTTCTTCATCGCTTCCCCTGCATTTTGGTTTTTTTTCCATAAACATCTACCAGTTCATAGCATTGTATATTATTCTGCTATTTGCTATTACATTCTTCAGGAATTCCGGGAAGAAACGTTTTTGGCATTTATCTTTCATTGTTCTTTTATCTGTTTTTATTCTAAGCATGGGAACAGGTAATAAAAAACAGTTAAAGATCACATTCTTCGATTGCGGATTAGGAGACCTTTTCCTTGTAGAAACCCCGGATGAAGAAACCATTCTCATAGATACAGGTCCTTTGCAGACGACTTCAAAATCTTTTGGAAAATGCGCTCTACCCTATTTCAAGAAAAAAGGAATTCAAAAACTGGATTGGCTAATAATCACACATGCACATAATGATCATTATGGTGGAATGGAAACGGTGCTGGAAGAACTGCATGTACAAAATCTGGTTGTGACCGATGAATTCCAGACCAGGAATATCTGGGAGAAAACGCTACCGGAAATACAAAGTGAGGGTTGCAAAATAATAACGGTGTCCGATACAATGCACTTACCGATTAAAGGCATTAACTGCCAGATATTGCATCCCGACAAAGAATACAGCGATGTAAATATTAATAACTTATCAATTGCCGTAAGGATAGACCTGGATGAATTTTCTGTATTATTTACCGGTGACCTGGAAAAGGAAGCTGAATCTTACCTATTGGAAAAATATATGCAGTTTCTTGATTGCGATATCCTGAAAGTGGGACATCATGGCAGCAAAACTTCCAGTATTACAGCATTTTTAAAAGCTGTTTCACCAGATTACGCTTTTATTTCTACCTCGCTTAAAAACAGGTTTCATTTCCCACATGAGCTTACTTTACAAAAATATGAATATTTAGGAGAGAACCTTTTCATTGCTGGAAAAGATGGAGCACTGCAAATCACCACGGATGGTAAATCTGCGCATTTTAAAACATATCTTTCAGGCAAGGAATTCAGTGATTTCGATTTGAAGTAATTCTTAGTTAAAGTCAGGTATGTTTTACTCTTGTTCCCACAATGCCATACGGCATCGCATGGAAGCCCTCCCTGCCAAAACATAATCCCGAAGCACACGGGATGAAGACTGGTTTTCCCTTGTTCCCAAAGCTTTAGGACGTTAAATGCGAAGCATATTTAACTGTTCCCTCTTTGGGAATAATATATCCTGCAAAACCCCTGTTTTGCTAAATGGAAAAACTTCACAACCAAGATCAACACATTCATGGATTCCCGTTTTCACGGGAATGACAAAAATGAAGGTATTATTTATCCTGTAAATCCTGTCTTATTATCCTGTAAATACTGATCCAGACAAAAAAAACGCCCCGGAATCCCAGGGCGTTCATTATCTTACAAACAGGATGTTAAGGATACCCCCACTAACTCCCCCTAATTAGGGGGAGAAAAAAAGAGGGGGTTGTGAATTTACTTCATAAGTATCATCTTCTTCGTTGATGTATATTTCTCAGCTTTCATTTTGTAGAAGTAGATACCACTGGCAACAGATTTATTGGTGTTATCTTTACCATCCCAGATGATTTCATGATAAGTTGCCTTCATTTCACCATCTATAAGTGTTCTTACTACAGCACCTTTGATGTTATATATCTTAATGCTTACATCACTGTCTTCTTTCAGGGCAAACTTGATCGTTGTAGTCGGATTGAACGGATTCGGATAGTTACCGGTAAGTTCCGTACGTACCGGGATCAGGATGTTGTTAGATTCGGTTACAGTCACCCAAGCATCATCAGACCACTCAGATTCCCAGCCACCATCGTACACTGCTGTAATGTTGAAGCAGTAATTTCCATTGGGAAGAGTCATCATGACCATTGTAACGATGACGCCGGTTGCAACTACTTCACCATCCCTGTACACACTGTAGCTGACAAAGTCTCTGCCGTCTGAGATCGGATCCCAGGTTACAGTTACCATCGTATAATTGGAAACTGCTTGTACATTTTGCGGTATCGGCAGTATGATCTCTACACTTTCTGTGTTGGAAGGACCAGATTCTCCTTCATCGTAAACAGCAATTACATAGTATTCACGAACTCCGGGCTCTACGCCTATATCGGTGTAAGTGAGAATGCCGGGATCGTCAATGTAAACTATCTCTGTACCATCTTTGTATACTTTATAACCAAGAAGTATCCTCAAATCATCTATTGCTGCTGTATTGGTTTTTCTTTCAGAATTTGTGCCATCATCCCAGCCTATCCATTCGTCGGTTGCTCCCCCGGGAGCTTCCCAGTTAAGCAGTACATCGTTAAAGGTTGCTACCACTGCTGTCAGGTTTTCCGGTGGTAATACAGGTGTTCCCAGGAAGGTGAATTGTGCCTCAACAATTTCAGATTCCCCTTCATCATATAATGCAGAAACTCCGGCAATATATATTTGTCCTACTACAAGATCAGTTAATTGATAAGGAAAATTTGTTGTGAAAGCCACAAGAGTTCCATCCAGGTAAATATTGTAGCCGAGAAGGTCATCACTTGTGCTGATAAGATCATACTTAACATTGTCCACATAATACATAACCAGATCACCGGCAGGAGCACCAGCCCAGATATCGATTGCTCCCAGCATATTCATTCCCGGTCCACCGCTGAATTGCAAGCTCCATTGCCATTCATGTACAAAACTGCCATCGATCCATAATTCTGCCCAGTCATTATCTAAATCTACCATTGTCCAACATTCAACCCAGGCTCCCTGAGTATAAGTGAATGTAGCAGCATTATAACCTCCGGCATTAATATAACCTGAACCATCCGAAGCAAAGTAAACTTCCAATGCCCATTCAGTTCTGTCTCTTTCTCTATCTCCTGTAAACTCGTGAAGTAGATTGAAATATCCACCATATCCGGGTACAAAATATTGGTAATGGCTGATTTCATAAACGCCAGTAGTTAAATTTCCAAATAAATGAACAACATCATCATCCAAACCTTCAATCTTAATGGAATTATTTCCGTTATAAGAAAGCTCATCAACAACAAGAACATCATCGGGACCACCAACTGTTCCGCTCCAGGTTACCCAATCATCGGATTGTAAAGCTAAATATTCACCAGCCGTGTAGGATTCGAAACCATCAAAGAATATAGCTCCTCCCCAAGTGAGTATTCCAGTATAAGGATCTACTTCAACATATCCCGGTGGGATTAATGGTTCACTATCACCAGCGATTTTTAGAAGCCAGAAAGCACTAATTCCCGGTCCATAAGACCAGGTCCATCCTGCAGCTACATAATTACCATCTGTGGTTAACTGCACTGAACGGCAATGTTCATAATTAAACGACCCATAGGTTCTTGTCCAAAGTGTATCTCCAATTGCATCGGTCTTTACCAGATATATGTCAAAATAACCCACATTAAAAGATTGTGTAGAGCCTGCTATTATGTAACCTTCATCAGTTGTCTGCTGCAACGAATAACCTATATCAATTGCAGTTCCACCGTAATCTCTAGTCCATAAAGCTTCTCCACCCATATCTGTTTTCACAAGATAAAAGTCACTATTTCCCGCTCCGGAAGATTTGGTATCTCCTGCAATTATGTAACCACCATCATTGCACTGCTGCACCGCATAACCCCTGTCATTATCAGTTCCACCATGAGTGTTGGTCCATAGGGTATCACCATTGGCATCGGTTTTTATCAGATACACATCTTTACCACCTGCACCAAAAGAATCGGTAAATCCTACTATGATATAACCGCTATCTGTTGTCAAAACCACTGAATGACCTTCTTCATCATCAGTTGCTCCATAGGTTTTCGTCCAAAGGGTATCTCCATTCGCATCTGTTTTTATCAGATACACATCCTTTCCACCAGCACCAAAAGAGCCTGTATTTCCTGTTAATATATAATCACCATCCGTTGTTTCTTTAACCGATTCAGCTCTATCAATACCTGTTCCTCCAAAGGTTCTTGTCCAAAGGGTATCTCCATCTGCATCTGTCTTTATAAGATAGACATCATAACTACCAGCCCCAAATGAGTTGGTCTCTCCTGCAATGATATAACCACCGTCGCTACATTGCTGCACTGATTTACATTTATCAGTGTCAATTCCCCCATAGGTTCTAGTCCAGAGAGTATCTCCATCTGCATCCGTCTTTACTAGATATACGTCATTATCGCCTGCTCCAAAAGAGTTTGAATATCCCCCCATAATATAACCACCATCTGTTGTCAGGTTCACTGAATAACCATACTCTTTATCAAATTCACCATAGGAATTGCTCCAGATAATATCACCAGGATTCTGAGCAAAAACTCCTGAAACAATAAATAGACAAAAAATCATAGATATTAGAATTATTTTTTTCATATTTTACTCCTTGTTTTAAAATTAGTTTTATTAAAATTTAATTTTCGTTAGGAAATATGATATTTACATTTACTTTAGTTACGATAGTAGTGATTTAATTTTTTAATCTTTGAAATTAATAATTTACTCTTCATAATTCATAACTTATATTACATACAAATTTAATCCTGAAACTCAAATAACTTTATTAATTTAAGTTTTTTTTTGTCAAACCCTTTATTAATATTATCTTTCGATTAAATATTATGAAAAAAAACTTGAAAATAAATTTCAAGAAGTTGTGGTTCTATTCTATATATTCATGGATTCCCGTTTTCACGGGAATGACAGCAATAGAGGATATTTTTTTATCCTGTAAATCCTGTCTTATTATCCTGTAAATCCTGATTCTGACAAAAAAACGCCCCGGAAAAACCGGGGCGTAATATTCTATAAGAAGTATAATTTACTTCATTAGAATCATTTTCTTGGTTGCAGTATATTTTTCAGCTTTCATTTTGTAGAAGTATACACCACTACCAACTTGCTTACCTGTGTTATCTTTACCATCCCAGATGATTTCATGATAAGCTTTGTTCATTTCACCATCTACAAGTGTTCTTACTACAGCACCTTTGATGTTGTAGATATTAATGCTTACATCGCTGTCTTCTTTAAGAGAGAACTTGATGGTTGTAGTCGGGTTGAACGGGTTAGGATAGTTACCGGTAAGTTCTGTATTTACCGGGATCATGATGTTACCAGCATCCTCTACCCATACAATAGCATCATCAGACCACTCAGATTCCCAGGGACCATCGTACCACGCTGTAATATTATAGCAATATTCTCCAGTAAGAAGACCTGGATCGATGAACATTGTGCTGGTGATATCTTCGCCAGCTATTTCACCATCTCTGTATACAGTGTAGCTGACAAGGTCTCTACCATCTGAGATCGGATCCCAGGTTACCAGTACGTTCGGATAGTTAAATGTTGCTTCAGGATTCTGCGGTATCGGCAGTATGATCTCTACACTTTCTGTGTTGGAAGGAACAGATTCACCTTCATCGTACACGGCAGTTACATAGTAATCATGTGTTCCAGGCTCTACGCCTACAACGGTGTAAGTGAGAGTGCCGGGATCTGGGATGTAAACTATCTCTAGACCATCCTGGTATACATTATAACCAAGTAGTAACCTCAGGTCATCTGTTGCTGCTGTATTGGTTCTTCTTACATGAGTAAACGCAGCCTTAAGAGGAGCGTCAGAAATCAGCATCGAGCGCATTGCACCGATAGTTACTTTTTCATTAACCGGAGATTTTGCAATTAAACCATCTCCAGCTCCAACTACACCTTCGATGCACCAGTTGTAATCGAGTGCATAGGCTACACTGATCTCTATCCAACCTCCACTGTAGAACATCCAGTCTCCTTTACCGGGAGCTGCAGGACCTGCATCTACACTTGACGGATGATCACCTGTGGCTGATATATCATAACCAATCCAGTATTCATTGCCAGCTACAAGCGGGACAGGAGTTGTTAGAGTATGCACTGTCCAGTCTTCAATAAGAACAGAAGCTGTGATATCTGCTGAATAGACTTCTGTTCCTGGATCTCCAAATGAACCACCTTCCCACACTTTGACAGC
>JAUXIJ010000168.1 GCA_030621085.1 Candidatus Cloacimonadota bacterium
CTTCTTACAACATTAGATAATTTTGGTAATAGGATATTTTATGAAGCAACTCTTGATGAAATAATAACAGATGAGGAGGATTGTATTCCTGATGAAGTAGAGTTAATTCCTGATTATTATCGCGATGAAGAACATACAACTTGGTTTAAATTTTCAAACATTAAAAAAGTAGATGAATCAATATTAAATCAATATGGACTTCAATCTAACCCTAATAGAGACCTGAAAATATCTCTTAAAGGTCAGTCTTCTATAATGTATATTGTAGAAAAATAAAGATTTATGGCCTCAAACAGCTGCTGTACCCTGTAAAAACCCTCGAAAACCAGCTCGACCAGCTCGTCTACAAACTCTATGACCTGACCCCCAAAGAGATAGAGATTGTCGAGGGGTTCAATGAGGGGAAATGATATGGAATCGTATTATAAGGCTGCCAAAGTGAATTGCGATGAATACATGAAGAACAAACTTCCAATTACAAATGTTAAGGTGGTATAATGGAAAAGCAGATTATCACAAAATTATCCAGAATATTTGAAGACTATGCTTATGAAGAAGATGGAATTGAGTTCTGGTTTGCAAGAGATTTACAGGGTCTTCTTGGATATTCTAAATGGGAAAATTTTGCAAAAGTAATTGAAAAAGCTAAAGAATCCTGTAAAAATGCAAATCAAATTATCTTAGACCATTTTCCTGACGTCAGGAAAATGGTTAAAATTGGTTCAGAAACAGAACGGGAGATTGATGATATCATGCTTACCCGTTATGCTTGCTACCTTATTGCTCAAAATGGTGATCCGAGAAAAGAGGAGATTGCATTTGCCCAGAGCTATTTTGCAGTCCAGACTCGAAAACAGGAATTAATTGAACAACGAATTGCTTTATCCGAAAGACTACAGGCCAGACAAAAGTTAAAAGATTCTGAAACCGAATTGTCGAAATTAATCTATGAAAGAGGAGTTGACGAGAGCGGATTTGCAAGGATTAGAAGCAAAGGGGATCAAGCATTATTTGGAGGACTTACAACCCGCCATGTAAAAAAGAAAATGGGTATTCCAAATAACAGGGCGATGGCAGATTTTCTTCCAACTGTAACAATAAGCGCTAAAAACTTTGCAACAGATATTACAAATTTTAATGTCCATAAAAATAACTTGCGAGGTGAGGCTGACATTACATCTGAGCATGTGAAAAATAATACCGAAATTCGGCAAGTACTTACAAATAATGATATAATTCCTGAAAATATCCCTCCTGAAGAAGATATAAAGAAACTGGAAAGACGAGTAAAAAAAGAAGGCAACCAAATAGCAAATGCATCTAGGAAGGAATTAACATGAAGCTGAAAATCAAAAAAACAGCAATTCCAGTTGGATGCACTGAATAAAACACCAGCTTGTATACAAACTCTATGGCCTGACCCCCCCCGAAGAGATAGAGATTGTCGAGGGGTTCAATGAAGAAAAATAACAAAACCTCAAAAAAGGAGTTAACCTGATCAATGTCCATCCAAGACCTCCTATCCTCACCAGAAAGTAGAAACCTCGAATTCAAAGAGGCCATGCCATCACATCTTGCAATAGCAAAAACCACCTGTGCATTTGCAAACGGCGGTGGCGGGTCCATCATAATAGGAGTTACCGATAAGGACCAAAAAGTTGCAGGGATAAACGAGCTGGAGATACCTGACTTAGAAGAGAAAAT
>JAUXIJ010000171.1 GCA_030621085.1 Candidatus Cloacimonadota bacterium
ATAATTAAATGAAAAACTGGAGAGATAAATTGTGAAAACGAGAAAATTGAAATGCTCCAAAGAAGATAAACACGTAAACAAAAGCCAACATTGTCCTAAATTCAAGGCTGTTCCTGAGATATTAGTACGTAAAAACTCAGACAGATGTTGCAACAATTGTATATTTGCAGTTTGAAAATGACAGGCGGGTTTCGTAAAACAGTTGAGTTTCGATGCCACATGTGGACCATATCCAATCCTTTTCTTCATCTTCGAAAATATAAATAAAAAGGAGAGGAAAAGAGAAGATTTTGCGGACTATACTTCTAGAAGAGAGCTTAATAATGGAAATCCATGTAGGAATTTCTCTAACAATCTCAGAAGTAAATTGTCAAATAATGCTCTATTTTTTGGCATACTGATAGGTAATGGCTCTGACCATTCACTTTGAATTTCTGCCGTATTTTTAGCCTTGACCTTTATTTGATAACTTCCTTTTTCAGCCCAAATATGCTTTGCACCTACTTCTTCGCCAGATTCATATGGTCCAACCCATTCACTATTAGTATCATCCCCCCAGTCAAACCAATAGTATACCTGGCCCCCATTTGGATCTATTGTTCTCGTAGTATAAGTATACTCCACATCTGGTTTCCCTGTTGTCGAACCAGAGGGTCTATCTGGTACATCTGGTGAAATGTTTGCAGGATCTTTGATACTTAGTTCTGGATCGCCAAATAAATTGGTTTGGTAGTAGCACCACCTTATACCGTTCTCATCTATATGCCACACATTATCCTCCTTAGAATAATGATTTGCCCTGCCAAGTTGTTTAATATTTTCAGTAAAAAGCGCTTTGAAAAATGAGTCATCAAATGCACCTGATGGTGATTCAATGCTATCTTCACTTCCAAGCCCATATCTTGCGTTAAGTATGCATGCAAATGATCCATTTGGAATTTCCACTGTCAAAATCTCTGCAATACAGTCTTCCTCTTGATATCCAGACCAACAGTTCCAATTATCAAACGAACCTGTAAGACATGAATGAGAATACAGGAAGAAAGGTTTGTCATTAGGTATTTCTCTTATGGTGTCGCTGTAAGTTTTCATGATATAATTATGATTGCCATGACCATCATGATTAATAATTTGTACTGGTGAAGTAGCAAGCAGGTCAAAAACATCTGAAGGGTACCAATGATTACCAGGATAATCACGATCATATAACTTGTTCACATTGTATTGAGATGGAATGTAATGTTCCACAAGGTCTTTGTAATCACCACCCCATGGAGTATAAAAAAGCCCACCCAGATATTCACCAAGGAACAATATCTCGGATATGTATGGATCAGATGTTTGTTCGTAAAAGAGTGTTTTCATCACAAAATTTGAGATTTCCTCTTCTGAATCAACACATGCCCTACCTACCCATACCTCGGCATAGAGATCCGCTTCATCTATATCTGCCACATCGTTATACTTCTTGGCTTCGCCAAAATGCATATCACAGTCATAGTTAAAATTCCCATCAAGACAGGCGTAATAAACATCAGAGGGTATATCCTCTTCCTCATGGTCCAAACTACCAACATCGAGAGGGAGACCATCTTCATCTGCAAAAAGACCGCGAAGTGGAACAATATTGTCATCCTCAACGATCACATCAGCATCCCCGCCAAGTAGCACATAATCT
>JAUXIJ010000069.1 GCA_030621085.1 Candidatus Cloacimonadota bacterium
CCAATGTTCTTTAAAACTGTTTTTTTGAATTCCAAAGTTGTACCTATTATGTTATAACTTCTATTTTCACCATCGCTTAAATAGATATGTTTTCCTACTATTTGGGTAGATAATCCCAATAAATTTAAAGCACTGTCTCCAGATATTTCTATTCGCCAATTGAACTTACGGGCAAAGGCGCGAGCTACTTGGTCAATATCGGGACTCAACTCTTGCTTTAGAAATTCGCTGTATTTGGGGTAGTCGTATAATCCGCGATTGATTCTTCTGATTTTACCAATTTTAGTTAGATATTTCAGAATATCATCAGCTTCTCTCCGGGTGAATATGGGCGATAAATCACTTGATGAAAATGCCCAACCCCTACGATGACCTGCTATGAAGTAAAGTACTTCCTCATAAAGCTTCATGCGATTTCTCCTAATATTTTTTCCCAGAAAAAGTAGTATGTTTTTCTGGAAAAGCAACTTATATTTCTACCCTCAGTTTTCCATTCATCAATTTAATTCACCCTTATCTCACCACTCATTAATTTCGGCAGAAGTGTATCACGGGTTTTGGTGAGGGTTCTAATATCTTTTTCATTATTAATAATCTTTTTATCAATTGGATTAACCAATTTTTCATAACTTTCAATAGTTTTGTTTGATGGTATAATTACTTTTATGCTATTAAAATCTTTTTTATTGATTGATCCGAAAACACTCCCTTCTTGTTCAAATAAATCAAATTTTTTCTTTAAGGTGATAATCTTATAAAGGCAATAAGAGTTATATTGGGATTGTACGGCAGATAATCCCCTACCTATACAGCATTTTTCATAAGCAACATTTATATCACCCACTGGAGCTCGCACACTAACTAACACATCATTAATATCAGCAATTCTTTTTGGTTCTGTAGTATATAATCTAATGGTTGGAAAACGGAAACCAAAATCAGATCTACCTTGAAAGAATACTAAACCATTGCCATCTTCATTATAAGAAGAACCTTTTGGAGATTGCCCCATGATTATATCAAACTCATCATCAAGTTTACCAGCTTTCCACTCAACCGGGATAGGGCCAAGTTCGGAGTCGATCATTTTGCCACCGGAGGATTTGTAGGGATTACCATTTTCATCCGGGAATTCGAAATCTACGAACCAGTGTTTGAACAGGGTTTGAGCGATTTTTTCGAGAGTTTGGTTTTGCTTATGCAGGTTTTCGATTTTGGAGTCGAGAGCAGAAAGGATGGCAGCGATTGATTTTTGTTCTTTCAAAAAATAAGGAACAGTTAATTCCAAATTTTCAAAATTTGATTTATTGAGTATGGGCATTGTAGAACCACCGTCTGCAAAAATTCTCAATGTTCTGTATATTGATTTCAATTTGTAATAAATAAAATCTGAATTATAAATATCTGATAAAATTAATGAATTTATTTGTTGATTTGTAACAACTTGATGTTTATTAATTGCAACCTTCCCCATATCAGATCCGATACACGTAACCATTATGGAATTGGGGGAAATAACGTTTCTAATTAAAGATTGGTATCCGGATACTGAAAGATATCTTTCTGAGTGAATAATATATTTTGTTTCGGAATAATCTGAAGGTGTTACAAATGGAATTTCTTTACCCCAATATTCAGGATTTTTTTTTGATGGTGTTTTACCAGTTATGACTTTGCCAGTATCTTTAACTTTAATAGATTTCCAATCACTCATATTTCAAATCCAACTTTTGCTAGTTGTTTTTTAATTTCAGCATCGAGTTTATTAGATTCTTCCATTTGCTGTTCGAGTTCAGATGTGAGGGTTTTCATCTTATCTTCGAAAGGTATGCAGTCGTCTTCCTCGTCAGGAATTCCAACATATCTACCTGGTGTGAGTACGAAATTGTGTTTTTTGATGTCTTCTAAGTTTGCTGATTTGCAGAAGCCTTTGATGTCAGTGTAACCAGGATTTTTAGTTTCACCTTCTCCTTCGACTACGCTCAGGATGACAGGTTCAGAACTAGTATTTTGAGAAGGGGAGTTTTTCCAGAAATGGTAGGTGTTGGCAATTTTGAGGATGTCCTTTTCGTAGTCGAAAGCACGATTTCTGCGATTTATCATGTAGCCCAGTTCGGAAGCATCAATGAAGAGAACTTCACCCTTGCGAGCACGGGTTTTATTGCCGTTCTTATAACGACTGAGAAACCAGAGACAAGCCGGGATGCCGGTATTATAAAAAAGTTTGGTGGGAAGCATTACGATACAGTCAACAAGATCTGCTTCGATAAGTCTTTTTCGGATTTCACCTTCACCGCCTGTATTGGAAGAAAGGGAACCATTGGAGAGAACATAGCCAGCACAACCTGTGGGTGAAAGATGATATATGAAATGCTGCACCCAGGCGAAGTTGGCATTACCGGAAGGCGGAGTGCCGTATTTCCAGCGAGCATCGGAAGTAAGAAGTTCACCGCTCCAATCACTGTCATTAAAAGGTGGATTGGCAATAATGAAATCTGCTTTGAGGTCTGGATGAGCATCTTTGAGGAATGAACCTTCATTGTTCCATTTGATATTGGAAGCATCGATACCGCGAATGGCAAGATTCATTTTGCAGAGTCGCCAGGTTGTCTGGTTGCTTTCCTGTCCGTAAATGGAGATTCTATCTTTGGGATTTAATTCTAAGCCATTCTGTTTGATCTGATCGGCATGTGATTCGATGAATTTTTCAGATTGAACGAACATACCACCGGAACCGCAGCAGGGATCGAATACACGTCCTTCGTAGGGTTCGAGCATTTCCACCAGCAGTCGAACTATACTTTCCGGAGTGTAGAATTGACCACCTTTGCGACCTTCTGCAAGAGCAAATTGTCCGAGAAAGTATTCGTAAACACGACCGAGTATATCTTTTGATTTTGCTTCTGAAGAACCGAGAGTGATCGAGCCGATCTCATTGATGAGTCCGGTTAAACTTTGTTTATCGAGATTTGGACGAGCAAAAACTTTTGGTAGAACACCTTTGAGAGTAGTGTTTTCTTTTTCGATAGCGATCATAGCTTCATCGATGTATTTACCGATTTCGGGTTGGGTGGCTACAGATTGCAGGAATGACCATCGGGCTTTTTCCGGAACAAAAAATACATTATCGGCGCGATATTCATCAGGATCATTCAAGGCACTGTATCTGGATCGTTCTTCCTTTACATACCATTCGCTATCCGGATTTCCAAAATCAAGTTCTAACTGTTCAAGTTTTTCCGTAAATGAATCGGAAATATATTTAAGAAAGATGAGACCTAAAACAATATTCTTATATTCGGAAGCATCGATATTTTTGCGCAGTTTATCTGCAGTTTTCCAGAGTGTTTTTTCGATAGATTCTTGATTATTTTTTGGCATTAATTACTCCATTAGATTAATCTGTTTTAATTTTAAGTACTTCTGCAATTTTAAAAATAATTTGCTCGTCTGTAGTTTTATTTAATGCATCCCTGCAGCGTCTACGGATTTTGTTTATATCCAATTTAATTTCATAATTATTTTCTGATTTTAGAACATTTGATAATAAATCAATATTTGAACTACAAGAAGGACAGGGAATTAAACCAGAAAAGGAAGGAAGTGTTTGAATTTCGTAAAATTCTTTATAAGATATTTCCCATATAAAATTACATTTAGAGCATTTAAATTTCATAATATCTCCAAAAAAGTTTAAGAATCATAAACCGTGAAGAAATTTGATTATTGGGTGAAAGGTGTCAAGGAAAAACCTATTTCGCCAAGGCTTCGAAGGTCAAGAGCAAAAAGCAAAAAGAAAAAAAATTAAAGATAAAAGGAACCGGCTTCGTTCCTGCGGAACTATGCCGTGATGGGAAGCCGTGACAAAGGAAAGAGCCGTTACTGCCTAAAATACAGGAAATATTGTTAAGTAACGGCTCAATGAGTTTAGAACACATGCGAAATGTAAGGATAAAGAGATAGATGTCAAGGATTTAATGGTTATAGGTATTAGGTAGTAGGTCTGGGGATTGCATACCTTAATTCTAATATAGATTCTTCGTCGAATGTCTTTGTGGGTTCTTCCTCAGAAAGACGGATGGGGATTATCCTACTTCGCTATCTCCTACGTGAAACTATGGAGATCATGAAGGCTAATCTACCGTCAAAAGTAGAATGAAGCGGCATATTTGGCGGACAAATTGAGAACTTTATTAGGCAACAGTTTTACTTGGAAATACTATCAATTCACCGCTTTTAAAGCAAGGGTTTAGTATTTTTTATTTATACCGAAAAATCATCTCGGTAACCCGTCATGTGCCTTAGCAAAGGGAAGAATTGCTTCAAACACTTTGTCACCTTGCATAGTATCCCCTGCTTTGAATCCATAACTAGGATCATCAAGCAGAGGGATCAACATCAATACTTCGTCAGCCTGATGCGCAATAAAATAGAGATTCAATGCCGGTATTTGCAAAACAAAATAGGAAGTAATTGGTAATCTTGTGGAGTTAGAGTTAGCTTTCCGCACTTTGGTAAACATTTTGACCTGGTTTGAGCCTCCAAAGCTTGTGGCGTTCCAATGTTCCTTCACCTTCTCCACAACAATTGAAGATAGCACCTGTTCATTGACTGTTATAGGATAGATAACTTTATTGCCACCTCTAAGTATTTTGTTCGGATCGCTCCCTGGTTGGTATTTCTGCAACTGATCCAGTTGCACCATGAAAACCTGCAGGTATTCACCCAGTTTGGCAGCACGTACTTCACTAAGTGATTTAAACCCCATTGCTGTGAAATTTTCTTTGGTGACAAGTTCGTTTAAAGTTACCAATGCCTCTGATGCCACTTTCTGTATTTTTTCAATCGGTAGTGGTTTTTCCTGAGCATTAGCTTGCGAAAACATGACAAAAGCAATTGCTAATAAAATTATTAAAGTACGCATTATTTACCTCCTGTGTAAGTAATATTGTAATAGTCATCCCAATGCGTATGGTGACCAGGACTGGCAACATAATAGTCATAAGTGATAATGTACTCGTCGCCATCGCATGGTGGCCATGGATCAAGAACAACCACATAATTTGTTCCAGCTAATGTAACGTAGCCTTTCGCGACCATCATATGCCCACCACCTCCAGGCCAGTGCCATGTAAAACAGAATGGCCTTTTTTTGCAATATTGCTCATTTGAAATTTCTTCCCTTAATTTGTCCCAGCTTAGAGCTGCATTAGAGGTTTTTTTGAAAGAAAAGTTGTATTTATTGAACTCCGGCCAACCGCCACAGACACAGCCGATACAATTACCAGCTGCATTAAGAGTTACCGGTTCTGTAGGCGAAGGACATAAGTCAATATTACAACAGTCGGTACGCCCGAATCGGTTATTGGCTTGAGTGCATTGAGCTATATCGTGCCCAAGATAATCCATAACCATCTGACCGCTGGCTGCCCAACACCAATTTTGTGTTTCCTGAGGGTGTAAAGTAACTGGCAACGATCCAATCAATGCAGGTGTACAACAACCCCCTATGAATAATATTGCATAGCTGAATAACATTATGCATGCGAGAAAACGTTTAAACATCTTGACCTCCCTTTTATAAACTTTTGTTATTACTTGTCACTTAAACTAAGTGTAAGTTTTTTAATTTAGCTAGTGTCTTTTTAAGATAAGGTCATCCACCAGCCATAAAAGACATTACCTTTTTTTCGATATCCACGAATTATCTCATATACAACACCTCCTTTCAATCCACCAAGCAAAATGTCGCCTAACATAATAAGCAGTTCGTATGTTGCTCAATAATCATACAACTGATGTTGAAAACGTTTGTATCAAAGCAATTTATTGCGTAGGTATACCCAAATTTGGTCGGGTTCACGCAAGATTGAGCGTATTTCGCATATAGATATTCTCATTTTCTTAACTTTCATATTTTCCCTTTTCAATTTAATATTTTATTATGTAATACTTGGGACTTCATCTTGCTGTGAGCGAATGTACAGATAAAGATAAAATAAGTAACAAAACATAAAGATTTTAAAAGGATTGGAATAAATGACAGGCTTAAGCATTGGTGTTATAAATACAGTTTAAGGTAAACTCCTATCCAGTATAGCCATTTCTACGGGCATTATCAATGCAATCAGATTTGTTTTTATATCCTTCGGAAGAAGAGCCTACAATGCGATTATTGGGAGCTATTCTTCTCCATCTCCATTCTCCCTTAGAATCACGATAAAATTCCCATCGATCCATATATTTATCTCCTTTATTTTAATAAAAGCAAATAATTGCGCAATTATATGCTTCAACTAACCATTTTGATTTATATCCTCTTTACAATTGAGTACATGCAGATAGATTATTTTCTAACAATCCGGCAACTCATCCAAATTATTCCTTTTTGTTTCATCAGGATCTGTTCTCAAATACTTTCCGTCAGGATCATTAACAACATGAATATCAACTTTTTCTCCATCAACAATCACATAATAGTTATAATCTCCATTTTCAATATCAGAGATTGCATTTACTTTTGTCTTAGGAGACCATGCTTCACCATCTTTACAAAGAGCAAGAATATCTCCATCATTATCCTTCTTTGTTTTTGTTACTTGCCTTGATATCATTTTTCCTCCTAATTTAATATTTATGCAATTATTTACACAAATATTCAAAAGAATAGAGAGTATTATAATTTTGTTTGGGTGACTTGAGTGGTTATTTTGTTAAATTAGAAAAAGTTATATAATTGAATTATGATTAATTATTTTAATAAGAGCATTTTCTTATTAATCCTTTTATTATTCGTAATAAGAGTAAATATAATAAGGTGATGGGGGATTGATATTATTTATCGGAATTATGGAAACATTATTAACCAAAGCATATATCAAAAAACAAAACCAGCCTGAGAATACTCCCAGGCTGGTAAAAAAGACTCTATTTCAACAGCAAACATTTCTTCACTGATTCTGATTTCCCATTTACATTTAGTTTGTAGAAATAAACACCTGAACTGACAGGTCTACCTGTATCATCATTACCGACCCATATAACCGAATGATTACCACTTTTAAAAGATTCTTTTACCAGTGATTTTACCTTCTGACCTTTTATGTTGTAAATAGAAAGATCGACTTTGCTTTCTTCTGGAATTGAGAAGGATATTGTAGTAGTAGGATTAAAAGGATTAGGATAGTTACGATGCAAAGTAACACAAGCAGGAATTATTTCACTTGAAGGTTCTTCCTCCGGCTCTAATTCAGGTTCTTCAAAAAGATTATTCAATAATTGAATTCTAGTCTCTTCAAATTCTTCCCATGAATTAGGTTTAAATTGGGCGAATCTACCTGTATAATCACCTCTACCCCCATTTGCTTCCATCAATAGATATGTATAACCCAAGTCAATAACAGCGAGAACAGAATCAATTTGTGACGGTGGATTAGAGATAACATCTTCAAACCAGTCAATAGCTGTTATAAACTCAGTTATTTTGATATTACACAGATTTGAAAGGAAAGTAGATACTTTTATCATTCCTTCATCAAAAGTCATATTTGGTTCAGTATCATAGTAATCCTTCAATGATAGAAAATCCTGATCCGTTTTTTCAGTTATAGATATTAGCTGTTTTGCTGCCATTTTACTGTAATTACTGGCTGGATATTGTGAGATAACATTTTTGTATGTTTGTTCTGCTGCATCATAATTTTCATTTGCTTCAAGTTCTTTACCTGCAAGATACAATAATTCAGCATCACCATCTTCGCCACCTCTTGGAGTTCCAGGATTCCAGACAGGTTCATACGCATAAAATTCGAAAGGATATAAGTTCTCTTCGGTTGGGATGCGAGAATAACCTCCAACTGCACCATTGCCCCAGAAATTATTGGTTACATCAATTACACGATAAAGAATACCAGAACAATGAACAAACTCAGATTCATAATTTGAATCATATATTTTGTTGAAAATTACTTCATCAGGTTTGCTGGTTGTATTGAACCAGATTTCAGCTTCATTACCGTAATTATTGAAAATTATCTGACAGGGATAGTCGTTTTGACCAATTAAAGACCAGTTTGAATAATTCAACGCCACAATACCATGCTCATCATTGTCCTGGATAACATTATGATCGATGATTTCAACTTCAGTATTATTCAAGTATATCCCAGCTCCGTTATTAACAATGTAATTATTTTCAATAGTTCCGTTAGTATTTGTATAGAGATTTATTGCAGTACCTTCATTGTTAGTAATCGTGTTATTGTAAATAGTAAAGAATGGATAAGAGGATATGAATATGGCGTATGTAACAGAATTTTGAATTGTGCAGTTTTCAATATTTACATAAACTAATTCACCGGGACCTACTGTGCGTTTCTCTGCGAAAATGGAAGTCAACGCAAAATCAATGTCATCAAGGATAAGCCTTTCATTCAAATGCCTTAAACGAGATTCGGTGAAATTACCGCCGTAAATCTCTAATCTTGTATCTGTTGTTTGAAGTTCACAATTGGAGAATTCCAGATTGTTACAGTTAACCGGAGAGCTACCCATAATTCTTACGATCCCTCTATCTTCACCATCAGGAGTGCTGAACTTTACATTGTCTCCAATTACAATATCAGCTTCAGCTTCGATAATGAGTTCAGAACCGTTTAACAGATAAATTTCCGCACCATTTGCAATTGTAAGCGTAACTCCGGGATTTACATCAACATCAAAAGGAATAGCAATAATACCTCGAATCGTTTGGGTTGATGTAATATCTGTAAGAAGTATATTCGGATATTCTAGCGATGTTGTTTCACCTATATCGCCTTCATCTGAGAATTGTGGTGTTGCCCATTCACTTTCATGAGAAGCTTCCCAGTCAGCACTTTCAGACACGGAAATTAAACCATCTCCATTTGAATCTGCATTTGTATAAGGTTCGCCTGTATATTCAGGATAATGTGTATAATATGCAGGTGAGCATCCATTTGTTGAAGAATAGGTATGAAAGTTGAATTCACCATGATAGTATTGGTGTCCATTGATGAATTCCATCTCTATAACCGGATCACCGAGAATTGTTAAATCATCAGCACGGTTTGCTCCGGTTGAATTGCTACAAGATGTATTAATAACTGTATCTTCTCCTTGAAGATTGTCAATGAATCCTCCGGAATAGCATTGCTGCATCCAGAATACTTTTTTCTGACAGATTATCTGGTCGGTTAAATCTGCGAAATCATAATCCCATATTACACCATCTATTAAGCATAAGTAAACATCCTGTCCACCACCCCAAGGACCACCATGATCAAATGTCCAACAAAACAAGAAATCATCATCCTGTAGTTGAGGAAAGCCACCTGTTCCATTTGCTAAACCATTAAATACATTGTTTACACTTGCTATATCTGCAGGATAGTCCGTCATTGGAGCTAAATCTGCAGGAACAACATATCTTTCATCATCAAGTATCCATTGAGGTTGAAAATCCACACCATCAGCAAAGAGGATATATATGTTATCATCACTATAGCCTTTATCAATCAGCATTTCCCACATCAGAAAAGTATCATGCCAGAACTCTTCCATGCGGTCATTTTCTGTAAAACTGAGATTGTTAGATATTGCCCAACTTCCTTCAAAATTACCACGTTCATCAGCATAATCACCTGTAATCAATACCGCATATTTTTCTGCTGAAAAAAGCATACTGCTTATCAAAATAAGTCCTATTAAAATCATCACTTTTTTACTCATCATAACCTCCTTTTGAGTATGTAAAGGTTGACTTTTTTTACTATTTTTTGAATTTGACATCAGAGGATTTGTAGAGTCAGTAGAGTCGAGAATTCGCACCGCTTTGCCGGCTCTCTTTTCCTCTGCTGTTTATTTACACGATGTTGAAAAAAATCATCCGTAATCGATTTTCTTCATCTTCTTCACCTCCTCTAAAAAAGGTTATTTCACAAAAGTAAGTGATTTTGTTTTCACGCGATTATCTACTTGCAAACGATAATAATAAACACCGCTGGCAACAGGTTTATTCAGGTTGTCCGTCCCATCCCAGATAACAGAATAGTCTCCTCCTTCTTTATATTCATTAACCAAAGTTTTAACTAATTGCCCTTTAATATTGAGAATTTTTAGAGTTGTATTCCCACCTTTGTTTAAGCTAAAATTGATACTCGTTTGCGGATTAAATGGATTTGGGTAATTTTGTTTTAAATGAATTAAAGAAAGATCTTGAATAACAGATTCTTCAATTGTGTTTGTTTCAATTTCTTTTTTCATAAAATAAATATCAGATTCAAAAGGTTCATTACTATTAAAATAAATTAAGTAAAGTTCATTATTAAAAATTTCTAGTTTCGGTAGTGCCGCAGAATTTTCGCTTTCTACAATGATTGTCCCTTCCCAAATACTATCAATATTTGTATAATAAACTAAATTATAAACAATATCGGAACCGGTATCATATTTCTCTTTTTCTACAAGATGAATAATATCATTGTTATCAATCGCTATTACTTGCCACCATGGGTCTTCCACAAGGATTTCCGGTTCAGTCCAATTTTGTCCGTCAAAATAAGAATATAAAGTTCCATCATTAGGTGGTATATTATTATTCACATACTGCCTCCAGACAATATGGGGATTTACATT
Organism: Candidatus Cloacimonadota bacterium; assembly: GCA_030621085.1. GTDB lineage: Bacteria > Cloacimonadota > Cloacimonadia > Cloacimonadales > TCS61 > JACNIV01. Next base: position 10,657 of record JAUXIJ010000069.1, read on the forward strand.
AGAATCCAGAGCAATATCATTTCCCTGCCAACAGGTATCATAACCTAAAACTATGGGTTCTTGCCATATATCGTTTTGATAATCGTAATAATAATAACTCGTTTTTTCATCATAACTGCTTTGCCAGGAATATTTGAATGAACCGACACAATGTAAATCATTCTCACTATCCACAACAGCTTCACAAATGATATAATAATCATCAGTAACTCCATAAGGACAGATAATTTCACTCCATTGGTCATTTTCCAGATAGCGGTAGTAAATTTGACCATAAGGACCAGACCAAAACCAAAAAGCATAAACTCTATCATTATTATCGATTACGACATCACTCATTCCAACACTTACATAATTGCCACTAATGCTATATGGTTCACTCCAACTCGAACCATCAAATTTCATAAAGTAAATATGAGAGTCATAATAATTGCCAACATTATAAAGATATGCAACATAAAGATTATTTTGCGAATCAGAAACTATGTGCGGTCGTGCCATCCACATCTCGTCATTTTGTGATATATCCTGTGGTTCGCACCAGGTTTCACCATCATCTTCTGATTTAGAGTAATATATTTTACGATAATTTTGTTCAATTTTATAATTCCATACACAATGTAAAAAACCATTATTATCAATGCAAAAGCTGGGATTTTCATCGAGACCGGTTGTATTTGAAATATTTACAGGTTCGCTCCATTCTTGAGCGAAAAGATTTATAGTTGTTAATAATAATAAAATAAAAATAGATTGTTTCATTTAAACACCTCCTTGCACATTTTTAGAAATGCAATTCATTTATAAAATTATTTTTATAACCGTACAAGGAAAGCAGAAAATAAAATATTAGTCAATTATTTTAAAATAAATTACCATCAAAATTTAGAGTTGAACAATGTAAGTAACACCATTGATGGTTACCAAATAGAAATCAGAACCATGTGCATTAATTGTGTAATTGTAGTTTTCCAGATCTTCATATAAGATTTCGGGATAATAAGCAACTAAGTCTGCAAAAGTTACCTGATCTGGTTCCGGATAAATTAAAGAAGAAATTGTAAGAAATAGAATGGATAAGATAATAATTAGTGATTTCTTAGACATAAAAACCTCCTAAGCGTTTACACTTAGGAGGTTTTTACTTACTGAATTTGGGTTACATCAGTACTTAAAATCTTTAAAGACATTAATTTATGCCGGGTCCTCTTTCAATATTTCTTCAGCATTATCAAAATCAATCTGAATTATACCTTTTTCAATTTTTGGCAGTTTCTTTAAAACTTGTTCTGTGGATTTATTAATTGCTAAAACATTTCTGGGTTTGGAAATAAATTCTGTAACCTTAATTCTATTACGTTTATCTATTTTTAATCTTACACCGCAAAATTGAACTTGGGCTTGCGAATCGATATATGGCAGAAGAATTTCATGGATCATATTCTCTTTAAGTTTAACATCATAATCTAGAGTTGTGGCAATATCTAAAGGCTGGATTTTTTCTTTTGGTATATGTTCAAGATATGAATGAAGAGATTCAAGATCATTGGACTTCATCTTATTAACAAACATTTTTATGAATTTAACTATGTTTTTATTGGTATTGTAATCAATAATTTCTTTTGAAGTAGTGTAACCTTCTTTTATTAATTTCTGCGACCTGAGATTTCTTTTCATTTTGTATACCCGGGTGTGAGCAGAATAATAGGATAGATTCAGTATTTTTGCGATTTTTGTGACATTGAAATTACTTTTTAGCCAGAGATTAAATATTCTATAATCATCTGCGGAGAGAAGTTGTTTAGCTTCTTTGGAACTAATCAGTTTGTCGGAATATTGAATTTCATTCATAATATCTGCCAGTTTATCTTCATAGTTCTCTATTGCCTGCTTTTGTAATAATATCTCTGAATTCTTATATTTTTTGGTTCTACTATAAACTTCATTTTTTGTGACCTTATTACTCCAGGCTATAGGATTATTAATTTCTTTCTGGTTAAGTAGAAACTTTAAAGAGACAATTTGGGCGATGTCTTCTGCATCATGATAATTATGAGTCATTATATTTGCCAAATTAAATGCACTATTACGAACTATGCTATAAGTTTCTTCTGTCATAATCTATATTCCTGTATATTTATCATGATGCAGAATGGTTTCGAGAAGATTGATCATAATCAGTAACAAGAAACGAGAATTTAGAGAAATCCGAAACCGTGAAGAAATTTGATTATTAGAAGAAAGTTGTCAAGGAAAACCATACTTCGCTATCTCCTACGTGAAACTATGGAGATCAAGAAAGCTTCGAAGCCCAGAATCGGGAAACCTGCATCATCCCGACGAACGGGGTTGCATTGAATTGTGGTGAAATACTTCGTTTTAATGTGAATTTAACATCAGAAGGATTTTATTTTGTACAAGAGCATGGTGCTTCATCAGTATGATAATATCTAATTGTATAGGAATGAGATATGAGCACCCTAAAGTATAGGCAAATAATGAAGCCCAATTAAAATTAAGAGAATATATTATGAGTTTTAGCTTACATTGAACATAGTAGTTCTTATAAAGTTAATTAGGATCTAAAATAACAACTCGGACTTGTACCCGAGTTGTTTATTATATAATCTGTTGCTTTCTTAGTCTCGTGAATGATCTTTGCACTATTAAGAAGAGTACCGGAGCTGCTTCTAACAATGTTCCAAACGTATCTGAAGTCCTGCGAAGCAGGATTTGGACGAAGCGTAGTGAAGCCATATACGCTCTGTTGTCCGAAGTTACTTTAAGATTTCTAGTTTGTATGCCCGACATTCAATATTCCCATATTATCTACGATCCTGTGATATTTCCCACCAAGCAGTCCTTCCCCAATAATGTAGGCACCACAGGCAGCCTCTTTTGCAATCACTGATAACTTATTTACTTTTATTGCAGGAGCATATCTACTTAGTCTATTTATTAGTTCGTTCCCTATAAAATCATAATTTGCCAGTCTCCCAGAGATGGTGATTTCTCTTGGATGGCGAACAGAAACTAACATTGAGGTAACATCCTTTTCTATGCTTTCTTTTAAAAGGAGTGTAGCTTCCTTATATTTTATCAAATCCTTAGGTTCAACATCCTTCCCTATGAAATCTTTTATCCCTCCTCGAAAAACAATCTCCTGGGTTAGTGGTGGTTTTAGCCTAATTGCAATCTCGGCATCCATTCCACCACCTCCAAGGAATCCTAAACTCCCATTTGTTCCGCCTATTCCATCAATGACTTTTCCATCTTCGACAGCTATCACAGCTGTAAATCCGTATCCAATCTCTATATAGATAAAGGATGTTTTATCAAAAGGGAGGTTTAACCGCTCCGATTGATCCTTTATACCTAAAGCCACACAACACACTTTATCTGCAGTCCCCATATCAAATTTGTTCCATTTTCGGTAAGAGTTAACAGTTGTAAGATGGATAACGCCAAGGGTAAAGTAAACAGGCATTTTCCTTTGCTTCATCTCTATAAGTATGTTTTTTATCCCTTCATTAACTGCTACTTTTGTGTCTAAGGGTATCATTCTTCCAATATCATCTTCGGTCATATCCTTTATACTCTTCGTAGGTATTCCGTATCCTGACGGGCCAACAATCATATCTAAGGGCATTAATGACTCAAGTTCATCTACGAGTAAATGAGGATTCTGGAAAATGTCCTCTGATTTTATTGATTTATCTATTATGATTCTCTTATTATTCTCCATTCCAAAAAGGTCAAAACTGTATGTTCCGGGATCAATTCCTACAACTCTCATACCACTCTCTCCTTTAGTGGACAAGAAGGGTCTGTTCCACTCCAATTTCCTGTTAAATTGAAGGTTCTTGATCTACAACCTCCACATTTGTATAGATACTTACATTCCCTACAAGGTACTTCTCTCGTTGAGAGGTCCTTTATCTTTTTAATCAATTCTGAGTTTTGCATATCTCTCCATATTTCATTAAGACCTCTTTCATTTACATTGCCCATTGCAACAGGGGCAAATGTGCATGGTTTTATGTCTCCATTTGTCTCAATAAACATATACTCGCCAAAGATACAACGTGAAACATCAGGAACTACAATACCATTCTCAGGATTTGGGGAATAATCGATATGATGTTCCTTTAAGAATGGCTTAAAGAACGGTTCATCAATATACACATCCATCTGGTATTTCTTTTGATTCCTAATAATTGAAAAGAAAAAATCCTCATACTCTTCTCCATTCAAAACATATTTCTCATAATCTCTGCATGGTTTCAATCCTAAGAATGTAATTTTCTTATATCCTATCTTTTTTGCAAAATGGAATAGTTTACCAATTTGATGATAGTTGTGTTTTCCTATAGTAAGGGGACAGGAATCAAGAATGCCATATTCATTTGCAATTTCTATAGATTTTTTTAGTTTTTCAAAGCTTGCTCCTCTTCTTATTTTTTCGTAGCTTTCTTTGTCTGCACCATCTATACTTATCATAAGATTTATATTTAACTCTGCAAATCTTATAGCGAAATCCTCATTGAACAACATGCCATTACTGATAAGATAAATTTTAATGTTACTCTTGTGAATTATCTCTATGATTTCAAATAATTCCTTGCGTAAAAGCGGTTCTCCTCCCTCAATAATGACCCACCTCGGTTTAAGAGATGGTATCACTTCAGCTACTCTCAAAATAGTTCTACTATCAAGTTCCTCTTTATCCATTCCCCTGCAATGCAAACAGTCAAGATTGCAACTATTCGTAATTGCCCAATCAATCATATATGGAATATTCATATTATACCCCCTGAAACTCCGAAGGAATTTCGGACAACGAATGTATCCCCGAACAAGTTCGCGGATATTCCAATTAATCAACATTCCGCTTCGCTCCATGTTGATTAATGTCGGCGTGACAACTATTAGATACTCGCAAACGCATCGAAGCGGAAAGTCGTTTAACAATGGCGTAAACGGGGATTGCGCAA
>JAUXIJ010000105.1 GCA_030621085.1 Candidatus Cloacimonadota bacterium
TTAATCAACATTCCGCTTCGCTCCATGTTGATTAATGTCGGCGTGACAACTATTAGATACTCGCAAACGCATCGAAGCGGAAAGTCGTTTAACAATGGCGTAAACGGGGATTGCGCAAATCGGCAACCCATGACTTTGATTTGCTCATCTCTAATCAGATCACTAATCGCTTCAGGATTTCGAGTAAACTCGAATCCATTGCTCATGGCGATCTGACGTTTCACGCCGACATTAGATTCATAAAAAAAGTTCGGAGATCCGTCAGTTGCCGGACACGTTCTCCCGACTTGGGTGTGTATACGAACTTTTTAGTGTAATTCCTAAACTGTGAAAAAAATTAGAAATTGGTAAAAGGTGTCAAGGATATAATCAATTAACAGTATGAAATAAAATTGAGATTGAGGGTTCTAAGGATGAAAGTTCAACCTCTCCCCTTCCGTCTTCGTACGTAACTACGCCGAATACGTCTAAAGGGGGATTATCCTACTTCGTCATCTCCTATGTAAAACTATGGAGATCAAGAAAGTTTCGAGGGCAAGTATTAGCATACATTAAAAAAGATTGACGTACACATTTATTTATAAAACTTAACAAATTTAAAAATAAAAAAGGATGATAAGTTTGATAATCTGAGGTTAAAATGAAGCAGACATTTAAAATATTGATATTAGAAGATAACCCCTATGATGCTAAATTAGTGCAGTTGGAGCTTAGCAAAACTATTGAAGAATTCGAATCCAGAGTAGTGCAAGATGAAGAGAATTTTCTCAACGAACTTGAAACTTTCCAGCCGGATCTGATTTTATCAGATTATGCCATGCCACAATTCACAGGAATGGAAGCTCTGGAAATTGCAAAAAAGAAATGTCCTGAAATTCCTTTTATCATTGTAACCGGTTCCGTAAATGAAGAAACAGCAATAAAATGCATGCGCTGGGGAGCCTGGGATTATGTGATAAAAGATAAACTTATACACCTGAGACATGCAGTAACAAATGCCATTAAACTCAAAACTGAGAATGCAAAAAAGAAACTGGTAGAAAATGCTCTGAAAAAGTCGGAAGAACAATTTCGACTAATTGCAGAAAACACAACTGATAATATTGCTCTTGTTACATTTGACCTGAAAGTGAAATATATCTATGTAAGTTCTTCAGTAAAATCCGTTCTTGGTTATGATCCTGAAGATTTGCTCGGTAGGTCTTTTTTCAGTTTTATTCATCCTGAAGATAAGAAATTATTATTCCCTTTACTGAAAAAATATGTTAATCTGAAAATTAGAAAACTCCTGACAGGAAAAGAATCAACTTTTAGTGAAACAATTGAATTTCGTTTTAAAAACAAAACTGGAGACTGGCGTTTTATGCAAAGTTCTCTAAACATCGTGGGAAAACAACTTCTTTCGGTTGCCAGAGACATCACCGAGCGCAAGCAGGTAGAAGAAGCACTGCGAAAATCAGAAGAACAATTTCGATTGATCACAGAAAACACAAGCGATATAATTACCCTGCAAACATTTGATATGAAATCTTCTTATACCTATATAAGTCCTTCGATAAAAGCCCTAAGCGGCTATGAACCGGAAGAATTGCTCGGTAGATCTGCTTTTGAATTTATTCATCCCGATGATAAGAAAAAATTATATCCTCAATTAATGAAATATGTAAATTTAAAAATAAAAAAGCTGCTTACCGGAAAAGAATCTTCTTACACTGAAACGATCGAATATCGTGTTAAAAAAAAATCAGGAAACTGGCGTTATGCTCAAAGCACCGGCAATATCGTTGGAGATCAACTTCTTTTTGTTACAAGGGATATCACCGAGTGTAAGAAAGCAGAAGAAGAACTTAGGGTAAGCGAAAAAAAACATCGTTCCTTAATCGAAAATATCCAGGATGGTATCTTTATTATACAGGACGCAAAACTGCAGTTTGTTAACGAAGCATTTGCTGGAATGACCGGCTATTCGGTTGAAGAAATGAATGCAATGAACTTCAAAGACCTCGTTGCACCAGAAGATATTGATATGGTTGCAGACCGTTACCGTCGAAGGCAGGCAGGCGAAGATATTCCAAGTAAATACGAATTTCACCTACTGCATAAGGACAAGAAAACCAGAGTGATCGTCAATATGAATGTCAGTCTTATCACTTATCAGGGCAGAGTGGCAAGTATGGGAACTTTGAAGGACATTACCGAGCACAAGAGAGCAGAAGTTTTACAGAAAGCTCTTTATAATATTTCGATTGCATTAAATACAACTGAAAGTATTGATGAGCTTTATAGAATTATAAAGGATAATCTGGGCACTGTTATCGATACAACAAATTTCTATGTTGCTTTATATGATGAAAAAACCGATATGATATCTCTTCCTTTTGAAGTTGATAAAAAAGATGACTATAAAATATTTCCTGCCGGTAAAACGCTTACAGTATATGTTATAAGAACAGGAAAACCACTTCTTGTTGATGACAAACTTTTAGCCAAACTAATAAAAGAAGGTAAAGTTGAAGACATTGGATCCCCTTCCAAAATCTGGCTGGGTGTTCCCCTGAAAGTTGAAAACAAAGTTATCGGAGTTGTTGTGGTTCAAAGCTATGATGATCCGCATCTTTATGCTGAAAAGGATATGGAAATTCTCACATTTGTTTCAAAAGAAATTGCTCTTGCCATCCAGCATAAACAAGCTGAAGAACAGGTAAAAAGAGACCTGGAAGAAAAAGAAGTCCTGCTACAGGAAGTATACCATCGCGTAAAAAACAACATGCAGTTGATTTCCAGCCTGCTTAAGTTGCAATCTGCACATATTACAGATAAAAGAGCATTAGAGCTATTTGAAAATAGTAGAAATCGTGTAAAATCCATGGCATTTATTCACGATGCTTTGTATCGTTCCAAAGATATGGCTAATATCGATTTTGCAAAATATGTAAAAAGATTAACTACACAAATATCTGTGTCTTATGATGCTGATTCAAATCTTGTTAAGATAAAAATAGACATAAAAGATGTTTTATTGGATATAAATGTGGGAATTCCCTGTGGTATGATAATTAACGAGCTTGTTAGCAATTCATTCAAATATGCTTTTCCGGAAGGGAGAAAAGGTGAAATCAGCATAAGTCTTACCTCTAAGAACCAGGTCTACGAATTATGTGTAAAAGATAATGGAATAGGAATATCGGGAAAAATTGATTTTGAGAATCCTCAAACTTTAGGTTTGCTATTGGTTAGTACATTAACAAAACAACTTGATGGTATACTCGAAATTGAAAAAGAAAAAGGAACTTCTTTTAAGATTACCTTTGAGAAAAAAGTACGTAAGACTTATGGAAAGGTTTAAAGTTTTCATAAAAGTTATTTTTATTATAATATAAATGAGGATTGTGGTTCTGAGGAAATCGAAGAACCATTTGATCTATCTGGCATTTGATGATGTGGTTTCATGCTGTGCAAGGTGGCGTTCTAATTTTATTGTGATATCATCAATTTTTTTTGGGGATCTGGAGAGCCACAACTTTATCACCGAAGCTGGACATTAACCCCCTATTATCTCCCCCTTCATAGTTGGTCATTTCATTAAGCGTCACCATGATACCACTATTAAGAAATGGATGTATTTGTGGAAATATTTTTTGGTGTTTTCTAGATGAAAAATATTTTTAAAGAAATTGTCTGAGAACTCTCCACTAGTGAATTTACCTATTACTTTCATTCTTTCTCCATCACATTTGTCACCTTGGTGAGATTCATGCTTTCTAGCACCTTGGAGAGAAATTACTTAAATCATATACAACTTTTCTTTCTCAATTGTGATATTTCACCATGATGCTTTTGTTTCTTTCTACAATTCTGAGTTAATCCTGATTGTTTGTAATTAATAGTGTGACTCAGCGTTTGAATTGCTTTGCTTCTTTATTGAGGGTACGCAGGATTAAAGTGTAGAGACCCGGTTCATTAATAAGTTTCATTTCACGAAGTTGTACACCTGATATCATTTTACTGATGTCAGGTCATCATCATCCAACCCTGATAATGCACGAGTCGGAATACCGTCAGTAATTATTACTGTGCTTTCCCATCTTGATCCGAGGTCTTTGTAAGCTTATCCCTGATTGCTTTTTTTGCCTTTTTGATAATCCGGATTCCATTTATATGATCCCCTTATTTCCTTGCCATCAACGACAGGTCGAATTAGTATCCCCTTTTTACATAATCTTTCGAATGCTTTACATACTCTCCCGTAGCCAATATGATCTAGGTCCCATATGTCTTTAAATAATGAGACCTTCAGGCTATAACGTGCTCCCGCTTTATAAAATTCCCTGAAGTATTTTTTCAATCTCCATTCATAGCCGCTGATCGTTAGTGTTCTATTCTGCATAAACAAATAAGTACCCTCCATTGATTATAATATTCTTTAGACGCCACTGGATCCTGCTTTATTGGTCGTTAACGGAGCTCCGGTCATGGGGCAGAGTGCCTGTTTGCAGAACCCCGGTTTTCCCGGAAGAGTATTGATATTTATCTCGCCTTTAAGTTCTATCTTCGGGCTTTCTACCCGGACTTTCTTGGGCGAGGTCACCTTGATGATCCCGGTCTTTGATATGCTAATCGATACGCCTGCAGGACTGGTTATTTCGGTGATACCATCAGGCTTCAACGTTACCTTGCTCCCTATCTTCGTCTCTGCGGATATTCCACCATAGTTGTCTAAATTTATCTTTGCCCCGTTCGCTGCCTTTATGCTGAATAAATGCCCTCCATCGCTGAGGTTTAGCCCCATCATTACTTCGCAGAGTTCGCCGTAAGTGATGCTAATACCGCCTAATCCAGACCTTTGAGCTCCCATCTTCACCATAATTGGGTTGGTGCTGCTTTCAATCGGTATCGGTCCACTAACTGGGGTCGGTATGGTATCCACCATTAGCTCGAGGATGCCGTCTGGGGATATCTTTACGTTTTCCGTGTCGATAGGCATTATCGGGTTGCTTATCCTGAGCCTGAACCGCACGTTTTTATCGTCCAGCCGGGTCTTGCCCTCAAAGATATAAACAAAATTGCCCTGGCTGTCTTGCTCCATGATAATATTGCCGCGGGTGCTGGCTCCGAGCATACCTATCACAAAATTATCAACTGCCATAAAAATGCGTTCGTCTTTCTTGCTGTATTCAAATACAGGCTCTTTCTCGAGCGTGTTGTCGGTATTTTTTTTGATCGTGTAGATCCCTATATCGCCGTTGGGAGATGTGTGGAATATCCTGTAATCCCCTGCCCAGAGGAGCGTTTCACCGTCCTCGAGATGGATATGTTGGGCCTGCATGTCCTCGTCCCGGGGAAAGACACCGAGTATGTAAGTTTCGTTCTCGGTTAGAGATACGTACAGACAATACCGTCCGAGCATTTGACCGGTCTGTACAGCGTCCGATCCGAATAATGCCTTAACGCCGTCTAACCACGATCCCTGTTGGGTTCTACGGCCATCGGGGGAAATAGTGTATAACCCGAGATCGCTGACAGATTCGATGAATCCTTTACCTATTTTTATAATAATCCTCCTTTATCGTTCTCCACGAAAATACGATTACCGCTAAAATTGGCGAGTGTATATTTTTTAAACTCCTAGTACTACTCCTGCGCTTCAGGGTGTATTTCTCCCAGTGGAGTCTCATACTTAATCATTCCCTGATTCTTTTTGCCATGCACCTTTCCGGAGATCTGGGCAGCTATAATAAACTTCTTTTTTGCATTCGGTTTCTTAGCCTTTTTATACCCCTTCACAGACACTTTGTTATCTGTGCTATTGCACTAATACCCCCCCTGTTCTTTCATTTTTACCCCCCCTAATTGG
>JAUXIJ010000093.1 GCA_030621085.1 Candidatus Cloacimonadota bacterium
ACACAAGCTTCATTTATGAATAGCCGCATACCCGGTCCTCAGGGTCCGTCACCCATGATAGCTCCTTTCTGGGATGACCTGAAAAACGGTTCTTCTGGAGATGTTTATTGGTATTATGATTCTACACAACACTTTGTAGTCATAGAATGGGATCATATGCAAAATGATTATAATGGTGCAGAGGAAACTTTCCAGGTTTTACTTTACGATGCAAATTATTATCCTACATCTACAGGGGATAGCGAGATCAAAGTTCAATACAAAGTTATCAATAATGTCGATGCGGGTGGCAGTCTTTCTGAACATGGTCAGTACAGTTCAGTAGGAATAGAAGATCACACGGGAACAATTGGTTTGGAATATACATTTAATAATTCATACCCAACTGCTGCCAAACAACTGCAAAACGAAATGGCACTGCTTTTCACCGGTCCTCCTATTCCTTTTGAAGAACCATTCCTGGTTCTTGGTGGTTTAATTATCAATGACAGCAACGGAAATGGGCAAGTAGATTATGCAGAAGATATAGGCTTGGGAGTAATGCTGAATAACCTGGGAGAAAATCCGGCAACTGGTGTTTCTGCCACTATCTCTACGACCGATCCTTATATTACGCTTACCCAGGATACTGCCAATTATAATACAATATCAGGTGGTGGTTCCGGTACCAATATTACAGATTTTGAATTAACTATCGCAGAAGACTGTCCTGATGGTCATATTGCGTTTTTTGAAATAGCTGTTACAAGTAATGAAGATAATTGGGATCTGAATTTTACTCTTCTTTTGAATGCACCAGTAATTGACTTTGTCTCGGTATTTGTGGATGACGGGCAAAATAACATCCTTGATCCGGGTGAAACCGCTGACCTCCTGGTTTCTTTTGAAAATGCGGGTGGTAGTGCCGGCTATAATGTGGAATCTTTGATATCTTCATCTGATCCTTATGTTACTTTAAATTCTGTTAATTATAGCTTTGGAACATTTTCCTCAGGAGCAACAGCTACTGCTATTTATAATATAACTGCTTCTGCATCGGCTCCGGTGGGACATTTTGTATTAATAGAATGGGAAATAACAGGTGATTTCAGTTATACAAATAATGGAGAATTTGGAGTTGCCATTTCCCAGATTCCGGTTATGGTCGAAGAACATTTTAATACTTTCCCACCAACCGGCTGGACAACTACTTCAACTTCAGGGCAGATTAACTGGGGAGGTTACTCCTCTAATAATGCAGGAGGAACAGCACCTGAAGCCAAATTCAGTTGGTCACCTTCAACCACAGCAGTTCAAAGAATGATCACAATGCCAATTAATACAATAGGATCCAGTACTCTGGACCTGGAATTCAAGCATTCCATCAATCATTACAGCGGAGCCTATGATATTCGGTTAGAAACAACCTCTGATGGTACGAACTGGAATATTGTTCAAAGCTGGTCTGCAGCAAATCTGCCTGCAACAACCGAAAATATCGTAATAGATAATGATGATGTAGGTTCATCCACTTTTCAACTTGCCTGGGTATTCGATGGTGATTCATATAACATCAATTACTGGTATGTGGATGATGTTTATATCGAAAGCGGCACTCCCCAGAATATGGGATATCTCGATGGCGAAGTAACGTTATTCGGTGGTACCGGCAATATTCAGGAAGTAGAAATCGTAGCCGGGAGTTTCATGACCCACCCTGATGAAAATGGCGATTATTTAATACCACTTGTTCCGGGAACTTATGATGTTACAGCCAGCCTGGCAGGATATGAAACTATTACTGAAAATGATGTTTCCATTATTGCGAATCAAACAACAACAGTTGATTTTGAATTAACTTACCTGGAAATACCAGTAAATTTGTCTGCTACTGCAGTAAGTAATGATGTTACTCTTGAATGGGAAATGCCTACAGATGAATTTTATAGAATGAGTCGTTATTCAATAAACAGAGTAGCACAGCGTAATGAAAGTAGCCTGCGAACCAAAAAAAGAAAAGACGAACTGCAAACATATACAACACGTTCACTCATCGGTTTCAAAGTTTATCGTAATAGTGCTGAAATTGCTGAGATTACAGATCCGGGTACTATGACCTACTACGATGAATTTCTAAATGCAGGTGATTATTCTTATTATGTAACTGCAGTCTATGACGGTATGAACGAATCCCTTCCCTCCAATACTGAAGAGATCACGATAACACTTGCTCCTCCAACTCAGCTTTCTGCATCATCACAACCACCGGACATCGTATTAGATTGGGTTGCACCTGATGAAGGGAGAAACTTGACAGGATATCGTGTTTACCGTGACGGAGTGGAAATTGCTGAGGTAACAAGTGTGACTTATACTGATGAGAATGTTCCTACTGGTAACTATACTTATTATGTTACTGCAGTTTATGGCTTATATGAATCTGAACCTTCAAATGAGGTGATTCTGGAACATAATGTAGACCTAGAAATCATAGTGATTGAAATATTACCTACACCGGGAGATGTGATAATCAATGAAACTGAAAATATCGACTTCCACTTCAGTGGATATGATCCTGATGGTAATCCCCTGGAATTCAGTTGGGAACTTGATGGTGTTGAAGTTTCCACAGATAGCACCTACACTTTCGAAACCGATTACACATCTGCAGGAGAATATGCGGTAGCATTAGAAGTTACAGATAACTTTAGAACCCGCAGGATTTCTGGTAGTGATTCCCGGAACATCTTGAATTATGCCTGGAATGTAACTGTAAACGATGTAGATCAAGCGATTGTGGTAAATTCGATCTTTCCTGATCCAGGACCGGTAATTATTCAAGAGGGTGATATAATCAATTTCTCAATAGATGCATACGATCCTGATGGCAATCCGCTGGAATATAGTTGGGAACTGGATGGAGTTGAGGTTTCCATAACCAGCACATACGATTTTATTACAAATATAGGTTCTACCGGTGTATACCTGGTTGCGCTTGATGTTACCGATAATTATGTAGAAAGTTTAGAAAGCAGGAGTGACCTTTACTTTGAATGGGATGTAACTGTTCTTGAAGAAGATCAACTGGTAGTGGTAAATGATATTCAACCCCCACCCGGTCCAATTACGATAAATGAAACAGAATTGATTGAATTTTATATAGATGCTTATGACCCTGATGGATTCCCTCTTGATTATTATTGGGAAGTAGATGGAAACCTTGTCTCTACCGATAGCTCTTATATTTTTACAACAGATTATACATCAGCAGGGATTCACCTGATTGAACTGGAAGTGACAGATAATTTCGGAACAGAAAATACTATTTACTTTGATTGGTCAGTTACGGTTATTGACGTAGATCAGGAAATCATTGTAAACGATATTCAACCAACACCGGGGATAATTACAATTGATGAAATGGAGACTATTGATTTCTTTTTCAGTGGCTATGATCCTGATGGTAATCCACTGGAATATAGCTGGGAACTGGATGGAGTTGGAGTTTCCACAGACAGCACCTACACCTTTGGAACCGATTACACATCTGCGGGAGAATATGTGGTAACATTAGAAGTTACAGATAACTTTGGAACCCGCAGTGGTTCCCGGAACACCTTGAATTACTCCTGGGATGTTACTGTGAATGATGTTGACCAGCCAATCGTTGTGAATGAACTCATTCCTCCCGAGGGAGATATTATTATTGATGAAGGAGATGTGATTAATTTCTCTATAGATGCTTATGACCCGGATGGAAACGGATTGGAATACCTCTGGTCGGTTTATAGTATGGCAGTATCAGATTCAAGTTCTTATGATTTCATTACTGATGAAAATTCAGCTGGTGAATATGAAATAACTCTTTTTGTAACGGATAATTTTGGCACAAGAGATGAACTAAACTTCTTATGGAATGTTACTGTTAATAATGTTGTTGGCTCAGGTGTAGTTTTAATTCCAATAATTACAAAACTTTACCAGAATCATCCAAATCCATTTAACCCTGTAACCAGCATCAAATTTGATATCAAGGAAAATGAAACTGGAATTCTTTCAATATTTAACTTAAAAGGACAAATTATCGAGTCTCAAAGGTTCAATTCTGGAATACATACATATTCATGGAATGCTAATAAACAGGGTTCAGGTATATACTTCTACAGATTGCATACTGAAAGTTATTCAGTAGTTAAGAAGATGGTGTTGTTGAAATAATTAGCGATAGATTAAGATATCCTAATGGTTAAAAAGATACGTTTTAGTTTTTTCTTTTGTTATTATTTCACACACACGGTTTTAATATTAACAAACTCCTTTATTCCGTAATGTGAAAGTTCCCTGCCAAAGCCACTTTCCTTAATGCCACCAAAAGGCAGACGAGGATCGGATTTAACAAAATCATTAACAAAGCA
The DNA here is from genome assembly GCA_030621085.1 of Candidatus Cloacimonadota bacterium. GTDB lineage: Bacteria > Cloacimonadota > Cloacimonadia > Cloacimonadales > TCS61 > JACNIV01. Next base: position 4,395 of record JAUXIJ010000093.1, read on the forward strand.
GCAACCGGCATCAAGTAGATTGGCAGCAATGTTTTTTCCTTTCTTTATGTTGGAAGTAAACACCGCAGCACCCAGCCCGAATATTGTATCATTAGCAATTTCTATAGCTTCATTCTCATCTTTTGCAGGAATGATGGCAGCAACAGGTCCGAAGAGTTCTTCATCATAAGCCGGCATTCCATTAGTTACATCGGTTAAAATAGTAGCAGGATAGAATGCTCCTCCCATTTCGGGAATATATCCTCCCAGAAGGCATTTTGTACCCTTATTAATACTTTGTATAACTTGCTCGTGAAGTTCATCTCTAAGATCGGTTCTTGCCATGGGACCGATGGTTGTTTCGGGATTTGTAGGATCACCTATAATCTGATTTTTCATTTTTTTTAGGAAAAGCTTTTCAAAATTTTCTCGAACAGCATCCACAACGATAAATCTTTTGGCTGCAATGCAGCTTTGACCGGAATTTATCAATTTACTGATAACGCATTTTTCCACTGCCATCTCTATATCAGCATCTTCCAGAATTATATATGGATCGTTGCCGCCAAGTTCCAGAACGCATTTTTTTATCATCTCACCTGCTTTAGCGGCAACCGCTCTGCCTGTCGGTGTACTGCCAGTGAGTGTTACGGCTTTCACATGTGGATTCTCGATGACAGCAGAAACCTGTCTGCTTCCTATCAATAGGGTTTGGAAAATATCTTCAGGAAATCCTGCTTCCTGAAATATCTCTTCGATTGCCAGAGCACAGCCGGGAACATTGGATGCATGTTTAAGAAGACAGGCGTTACCAGCCATAAGAGCAGGTGCTGCAAACCGAAATACCTGCCAGAAAGGAAAATTCCAGGGCATTACCGCCAGCACAACACCCAGAGGATTAAATGTAACAAAGCTGCTGCTCATCTCAGTTTTGATATCTTCCGTTGCCAGAAATTTTTCTGCATTTTCTGCATAATAGCTACAGACCCATCCACACTTTTCTGCTTCTGCTTTTCCGCTTCGCAGGAGCTTGCCCATTTCTGCTGTCATCAATTGAGAATATCCCTCTGATCTTTTCTGCAGGATATCAGCAGCTTTTTTCATCAAATCTGCCCGATATTCAAAACTGGTTTCTTTCCACTTCCGGAAAGCAATATGAGCATTTTCTATTTTGCTTTTTACTTCTCCCGGAGTTAATTCTTGGTATTCTTTAATTTTTCTATTATTGTACGGATTTATTGAAATGATCATAGATTACCTCCTGCTCAAGATACTTGTCATTCCCAACTGGATTGGGAATCTATTTCCTTTTATTTTTGTTGATTCCCGTTTTCACGGGAATGACATTACTTTAAGCGTAACTTACTTTTCTCCTGGAAAACAATTCCAGTTACAATGAGAACCAAACCAATTATTGTAGAAAAAACGATACTTTCTCTGATCACAAAATTAATGAAGATTAACGATAAAAACGGTGTGAGATATATCAGATTGTTCACTTGAACTGTAGTTCGGGATAACTTAAGCGCTTTCAACCAGAAGATAAAAGTAATTCCCATCTCGAAAAGCCCAATGTAAACTGCACCTGCCAATCCTTTCCAATTCGGTAAAAGAGGTGACTTTATGAAGAGAAGAAATGTGAAAAAAAAACCAAAACTGAAACTGAGAAAAAGTTTGGCAATTTCATCTTTTTTATCTCTAATATTAAAAATAAAAAACAGTGCCCATACCACTGCACTTGAAAGCGCCAGTGTCACTCCGTAGGGATTTCCAAATTTCAGGTTAAGCAGGTTTCCGCGAGTAGATATTACTATCACACCTAAAAAACTGATGAAAATAGCTCCAATACTTTTAATGGATATCTTCTGTTTCAATAGGGGAATGGAAAGTATGACTATCATAATGGGCCAGATGAAATTGAGAGGCTGAGCTTCCTGTGCGGGAAGAAGAGTGTATGCTTTAAAAAGAATAACGTAATAAATGAAGGGATTCAACATTCCCAATATAGCAGAGTGTAGATAATCTCTAGTAGAAAAGGAAACTAAAAGTTTTAGCTTACCCTGAAGTAGCAAAATTATGAAAGATGCTATTGCAGCTGTTAAAGAAGAGAAGAACAGCAATTGAATGGTAGTTAGATATCTTAATGTGATTTTAAATGCAGAAGCTGCTGTGGACCACAATAATACAGAAAGAATTGCATAAAGGTAAGCTTGTTTCTGCGTTTTCATTCTTAGCTTAAAGGTTCGATATGAATTGTAGATTCTATTTTGAGTTCTGAACGAATAAGAGATTCCATTTCATCTGCTATCTTATGAGCTTCTTCCAGCTTCATTTTTGGTGAAAGTTCGATGTGGAATGTGATCTCTTTGTGGTCTCCATAACTATGAATATGAAGATGATGTAAATGAATGGGAAAATTTATTCGAGATTTTAGAAGTTCTACTAATGTATCCATCAATTCCTTGTCCGGTTTCTCTCCTAATAATGTGCTTATCGAACCTTTGAGAATTTCAAATGCAGCATAGAATATCAAAAGGGACATAATTAATCCCAGGGCACTGTCTGCCCACCAATAGAACTTACCAAGGAAGATGCCGAACAGGATAACCAGTGATGAAAAGGAATCGGTTCGATGATGCCAGCCGTCTGCTATCAGCAATTTCGATCCTGTCTTTTTCCCGCCCCAGATTGCGAATCGAGCCATTAGCTCTTTTACTACAACAGAAATTGCAGTGATGATTATTGCGGATTTACCGAAAGATGCAGCTTGATGAGAATAGAACTTCCGGATGGATTCAATGAGAAAATTTCCACCGACAACGGCAAGAATTATACCGATTATAACAGTGGCAATGATCTCTGCTCGACCATGACCAAAAGGATGTTCTTTATCGGCGGGTTTATTTGATATTTTAAAACCGACGAGCAGAATTATGGAAGAGAAGGAATCTGAAAGAGTGTGCCAGGCATC
>JAUXIJ010000005.1 GCA_030621085.1 Candidatus Cloacimonadota bacterium
CTTTTTTTATTTTTTGTAATTTTTTTATTACATTTTTTACAAAAATAAATTGACCATCATCTTTTTTTTTTAAGTTTTGTACTCAGAATTGCTTTGGGAAATTTCCTTTTTTTAAGCAGAAGATATAATGGAGATGTAATGGGAAAACGGATCCTGATAGTTGAAGACGAACAAATTATCGGAGAAGATATAAAAAGAACTTTAGAACAGTCCGGTTATTCTGTAATTGATGTTATAGCTTCCGGAGAGGAGGCTTTACAAAAACTAGATAAGCTGAATCCAGATATGATATTGATGGATATCATGCTGGGAGAAACACTAACTGGAATTGAAACTGCAAATGAAGTTCTGAAATCCTACGATATTCCTATACTTTATCTAACAGCTTATGCTAATGAAAAAATACTGGAAGAAGCTAAGTTGACTCAACCATACGGGTATATTATTAAGCCATTTGAAGAGAAGGAGTTACATGCATCAATCGAAATGGCTTTTTATCGACACAGAATGGAAAATACTTTAAAGGAGAGCGAAAAAAAACACAGGATATTATTTAATAATATAATAGATCCTATCTTCATTTTCTCCAAAGAAGACCTGCACTTCCTGGATTGTAATAATTCGGTTATAGAAAATTATGGCTATTCAAAAGAAGAATTAAAAAAAATGACTCCTTTCGATCTTCATCTGAAAAGTGAATACGAAAAAGTACAACATTACGTAAAAAAAATCACTACCGAACCAGTCATATACAACCATCTTACAAAAGAAGGAAAAAAAATATTAGTTGAGATTCTTTCTAAAGAAATAACTTATGAAAATAAATCTGCGATTCTGAGTATTGCACACAATATAACAGAGCGTATTAAAGCCAAAGAAAAACTTAAGGAAATTCAGGAACGTCTATCCATCGTTTTTAAAAATGTTCCCAATATCATCCTTTATGAAATTGGTGGTGGTCGCAGGTTTGTATCTGAAAACATCATTAAGCTACTTGGCTATCCTGCACTAGAATTTATAAAAGATAAGAAAAAATTTACCAGTTTGATACACAAAGATGACCGTGAGATCATAAAGCAGAAAATTCATGCATGGAGAGAAAGCGGATCTGCTGAAATGCTTACTCTCTGGTACAGAATTAACCTTTCCTCAGGGAAAAATATCTGGATAGAAGATCGGATGGTTGCCATCACTCCCGCTAATGGTAAGAAATACATTACGGGCGTTTTGATAGATAACTCCGACCTGAAAAAGGCTGATGAAGCATTAAAGATCAGCCAATCAAGATATAAGGCAGTTGTGGAAGATCAGACTGAGTATATAGCTCGATTCCTGCAAGATACTACGCTCACATTTGTCAATGAAGCTTATTGCCGGTTTGCCGGTAAAAGCAATGAAAATCTGATTGGTACAAAATGGCTAAATAAAATTTCTACCGAGGAGAAAGAAGACTTTTTAAAAATATTTAATTCCCTAACTATTGAAGATCCTGTTGCCACAAGAGAATTTGAAACAGAACTTGAGGATGGAACTGCGATTTGGACTGAATGGACATTTCGTGCCCTGTTCGATGAAAATGGAAATTTCATTGAATTTCAATCTGTGGGTAAAGATATTACAGATAGGAAGAATGCAGAAGTTGAAAAGCAGAAAATCCAGGACCAGCTTTTTCAATCACAGAAAATGGAAGTAGTCGGACGTTTAGCCGGTGGAATCGCTCACGATTTCAATAATCTTCTCACAGCCATCAACGGTTATGCCGACCTTGCAAAAAAGAAATTAGATATTAATGATCCGGTCGCAGAAGATATCGATGTTATCAAAGAATGTGGAGAAAAAGCAGCAAAACTGACCCAACAGCTTCTTGGTTTCTCACGCAGACAGATCACTGATAAGAAGATAATCGATTTGAATGTGGTGATTCAAGACCTGAATAAAATGCTCACTCGCCTCATTGGTGAAGAAATAGAATTGAAAACCTGCACATCCGAAGAGCAATGCATCGTTAATGCAGATTCAGGGCAAATAGAGCAGGTTCTTGTAAACCTGATTGTAAATGCTAGAGATGCGATACCCAAAGGTGGAGTAATTACGATAAGTACAATTATCGAGACGATCAATTCAGAGCAAGCAAAGAAACTTGGTCTTGAGCAAAGTGGTAAATACACTTTAACCTCTGTGCAAGATACAGGAAGTGGAATCCCGGAAGACATAAGAGAGAAGATATTCGAACCCTTCTTCACAACAAAAGAGCTAGGTGAGGGTACAGGGCTTGGCCTGGCAACGGTTTATGGGATAATAAAACAGAATGATGGGCATATTATTGTAGAATCTGAAGTTAGTAAAGGAACCCGTTTTAGATTCTATCTACCCTACATTGAAGCAGCTATTTCCAAATCAGAAACTAAAGCTATCGAGGAAGAGGAACTTCCCAGAGGAAATGAAACAATTCTCCTGGTGGAAGATGAAGAAAATATCAGAGAGTTTGTTGCTTCAATTCTTGAAGAATATGGTTATAATATTCTGGAAGCGACTAATGGAGAAGAAGGACTTCAACTGGCAAAAGATTATAAAGAACCGATCGATTTACTTCTTTCCGATATCAGAATGCCTAAAATGAGTGGCCCAGAACTTTCAGAACTGCTTAAAAAAGATCATCGAGAGACAAAAGCTCTCTTTATCTCGGGACATACTGATGATGATGTTCTTCAAGAAATTACCAGATCAAATGCAGGTTTCTTGCACAAACCTTTTTCCTTTACAGCACTTGTAAACAAAGTACGTGAGGTACTCAATAAAAAAGGAACCTAAATGAAAAAACGTAAAGCTGAACTCGAGAAGCGGATATTTATCCTCTTTTTCATTATTACTTTCATTCTTGTATTAACCATTATATTCATCGAGTGGCAATTGGTGAAATTTGGCATAACGCAGTATGAAGATGTAAATCTGAATTTAACTTTTTCAGATTTCAAGATAGTCCAGAGTGAAAAACAAACTATTTCACAAAACAAACTCATAAAATTTACATCCGACATCAGGCTTGAAGATGCTATTAGAATTAAGAATGCTAAACAAATATCAAATCGCTTACATTCACATTACGAACAGGCAGATGTGAATAATCTCACGATCTATAGCAGGGAGAGAATGGTTATTTTTGGAACAAAATGGGATTTAATAGATAAATATCTTGCTCAGATCTATCAGAATGCCTCTAAAGAAAAATCGGGATCTTTTATAGCGAATTTTGGAAACAAACTCTTTCAAATTGATTATTATCCTCTTATATCCAGCAAAGAGATCACTGAACTATTGGCAGTATTCATCATTGTGGAAAAAATCGAGATCAACACATTCCATTTAAGTTCACAATATAACCTCAAGCTTGTGCCTTTTGATGGTGAATTGAACGAAGAACAGATGCCACTTACCTTAATAAATCATATAGCTGATCTAAACTTAATTGTTCAAAATATGTCTCGGAATCAGGAAATTGAATCGATTCACAAGTTAAATGTAGAACTTGCAGTTGGAATCCATATTCTGTATGACTTACAGAACCAACCTGGTGGTATCCTTCTTGTCTCCTATGTCAGAGATACAAACAGATTTGCTAATCAGAGTATGCTTCTTTTTGTTCTTATTTTACTGGCTACATCACTTATCATGATCGTCCTGCTTGGAAACTGGTTTAGTAAAACCATTCTGATGCCAGTAAATAGCATCAGTGAAAGAATGCGAGAGATATCGGTCAATCCCTCTACGTTAAAACCAATTGAACAAAAATATACAGGCGTTCTTGGAGATATGGTGAATTCTTTTAACATGATGAATATTGCTCTTTCCAATCATCGCAAGAACTTGCAGGAGTATAAGATCATAACAGATAATATCGATTCAGGTATTTTCTGGCTTGATAATGATTTTAATATTATCCTGTTCAATCCCAGTTTCATGAAGATCACGGGTTTGAAAAAGGAAGAGGAAATTATTGGTAAGAATCTTTCCCGACTTCTGGGAACCAAAGAGAACATTCTTAATAAAATGGAAGGTTATAGCATTACTATACTCCAACTCGAGATCTATCCAAATAACAGATTGAGGTATGTTACATTGAATCTTCGTAGGACTAAATATGACGAGGGTTATCGCTTCTTTGGAAGTATTACAGATATTTCCAATGAGATAAAACAGACAAAAGCCAGGGAAGCCCTGGAGCTGGAACTTATCAAAAGCAACAAAGCCGCTGAACTCGGCAGGAAAGTGGAAGGTATTGTTCATAATATCAATTCCCCTCTCAATTCGATTCTGGGATATGCCCAATTGCTCAAAAAAGAACACAAAGACAACGAAGATATAACTAAAATTATAGATGCCGGAAAAAAAATCGCAAAAAATGTGAAAGGATTGCTTACAAAAGTTAAACAAAGCAATATCTCAAGCGTGCGACCTATCAAGATCAACGAACTTATAGATCGGGAGTTGGATTTCTGTGAACATAATCTTTTCTTTAAACACTACGTAACCCTGGAGAAGAATTTTCAGGAAGATATTCCCAAACTTAATGCTATTTATAGTGATATAAGTCTATGCATTGCCAATATCATCAATAATGCTATCGAGGCACTAAAAAACAGTGAAGATAAATTTCTGCGAGTTAGAACATACTCACACAACAATATGATCGCTACCGAGATAGAAGATACAGGTGAAGGCATTAAAAAGAGAGATATTCCCAAAATATTTGAATCATATTTTTCTACAAAAACAGGTAAAGATGGAACAGGCTTCGGTCTGGGACTGGCAATTTCAAAAAGCGTGGTTGAAAAGTATAACGGTTATATTACGGTCGATTCTAAAGTTGGGCTGGGCAGTAAGTTCACAATAAATCTACCAATTAAGTAAAAGGAAGGATCTATGATGACTAACAGACAGAATAGGAATAAAAACAAAAAGGCACGAATTCTCATAGTTGATGACGAACAGGATACACGAGACATCTTTAAGCGTCAGTTGGAAGAGGATTATCACATCGATACAGCAGAATCTGCCCTTGTTGCAGTGGAAAAAATAAAACAAAATAATTATCACATTGCACTTACCGACCTGGTTATGCCAGGTGAAGATGGACTGGAACTTCTAAAGACAATTAAGAAGAATTGGCCTCAAATTGCGGTGATGGTCATCAGCGGTAAAGCTTCCATCGAAATGGCTGTAGAAGCAATGAAACTAGGCGCCGATGAATTTATAGAGAAACCTGTGGAAGATCTGGACCTGCTTAAATTGATGATAAAAAAGATCCTCAAGATCACATGGCAGAAAGAAGAAATAAAACGCCTGCGTTCTATCCTGGATGATAAATTTGACAGAGCTCATATTGTAGGCAGCAGTTTAGCGATCCAGCAACGTTTGGAAAAGGTTAAACGTGTAGCACCGCTGGATACTACTATTCTTATCTCTGGAGAAACAGGAGTTGGTAAAGAACTATTTGCCGAGTTGATCTATAAAAATAGTAACCGAAAAAACAAAAAATTCGTAACGGTGAATTGTGGTAGTCTCCCGGAAAATCTTTTAGAAAGCACACTTTTCGGACACAAAAAAGGTTCATTCACCAGTGCTATCCGCGATAAAATAGGTTATTTCCAGGAAGCCGATGGTGGTACGCTTTTCCTGGATGAAATCACAGAAACAACTCCTGCATTTCAGGTAAAATTACTACGAGCTCTGGAAAAAGGGGTTATCCGTCAAGTGGGTGGTGATCAAGATATTTTCGTAGATGTCAGAATCATTGCAGCAACCAATAAAGACCTTGATGAGGAAGTATTACACGAAAATTTTAGGGAAGACCTCTATTATCGTCTGAATGTAATAAACATTCACATTCCTCCGCTGAGGGAACGAATGGAAGATATCAAATTATTGACCAAATCATTCGTAACTGAATTCTGCAAGAAATACAATAAGCCAAACTTGAAAATATCCGATGCGGTTTTTTCTATTTTGAGTAGTAATGAATGGAAGGGTAACATAAGAGAATTAAGAAATGCCGTTGAACATGCCGTGGCACTCGCCGATCATGATACAATCTTGTTTGAAGATCTTCCAACCAATATAACTCAAAGACGAAGTGATCGAGGATATAGTAGAAATTATGATAATCTTCAATTCTCTACTGCAAAAGACATATTTGAAAAGACTTACATAGAAAATCTGATGAATAAATGCCAGGGTGACGTTACAAAAGTATCCAAAATATCTAATATAAAAAGGCAGAATTTATACGAGAAATTTAAAAAATATGATCTCGATCCAAATAGTTTCAGAATAAATAAGTAATCTAATCAGCCTCTTTCTCAAGAAGATATAACATCATGATAATGATATAGAACAACATACAGAAATCTGCCAATAAAATGAATTTGTAAAATATCCTATAAAGTGAATTAAACAAAAATGCCGAGAACAGGAATATTAAATTAAAATTAAGCAGTCTTTTCAAATCCTTTGGAATGATAATAATAAACGAAAGAAGCGGCAGCCAGATCACATTGTTGTAGGAAAGCCGGGCTGCAGGCAGAAAGAACTCACTTAAAAATACTAACGTTAAACCAACCAAAAAGATCATTTCTATTGAAACATCCTGTTTCCTTTTCCTAAAGAGAAAAATAGAAAATAATAGAATTACAGTTATTAACGATATCCACAAAATACTGGATTGTACTTTTACATCCAGATACCTTCTGAATAATTCCTGGAAAGATGAATCTATCATGGGAAGATTACCGGAGATAACGGAATTTTTGACACCTTCGATTATATTGAAATTCGGATGTAATGATATTGATGATTGAATAATACCCAAATGGAATAATTCATGAATTTTCATTGCAGAAAAATAATTTTGCCATGTGCTGAAATCTGCAATAATAAATGATGAAGCAATTCCAATAATAACTCCGATGATCCCTCCGGTTATTACTTTCCATTTACGATAAATAAGAAAAGGAATACCCATTAATATTACAGGAGGTCTTAAACTCAATGTGAAACCAAGTATTATACCGGCTATAAGAAAATTGTATTTAAAATCTTGCTTCGATATCCAATAGGCTAAAACAATCAAGAATGCAAAAAGCATATAGACTTGCCCCTTTTCGATATGCAGACGCCAGAAAAAACTTCCTGCAATAAGTAATAAGCCGATTATCCAAATTATCTTTGATTTTATTCCCGAATCTGTTATTTTGGAAAAAACAACAATAATAAAAATTAACATCATCCATTGAAATATCGCCCAGAGGATCTGTTGAGTTTTGTAAGGTATTCTGGCAAAAGGAGCATGAAGTAATAAAAAAGATGGTGGTACAGTGAGCCTGCTTACAGGAAGATTATAAAAAAAATCCCTAGCATCAACATAATATTCAGGTGTTTCATTATTCCATTTGAAATAATATGGATCCTCTTCTTCTAATAAAAGCCTTGCTCCCACAACGCGATTCCTGAGATCGATAGCACCGTATTTCAATGTATTCATAGTATCAAAACTGATACAGATCGCAGCCATTATAATTGAATATCCTAAAAGTATAATCGTGAATATGTTAATATATTTATTTTTCTTCATTTTTTGTTCCTTAAAATTGAAAGAATAGCTTCTGAATTAATAATTATTAAAGAAAGAGGTATAAGCCAGATAACATTATTATATGAAAACCTGGCAGCTGGAATGAAAAATTCCGAGATTAGGACCATCAGTGAACCATAAAAGAATAAAACTTTTATATTCACTGCTTTTATTTTTAATCTCAGTAATAAAGCAATAAAAACTATTAAACATATAATTAAACCTATAATAAGGAAATTCGAGGGTATTCTTATATTAAAAAAATTGAAAAATATTCCCTGAATAGATGAATCAGATATCGGCAATTGCGCTCCCATCCAAAGATCTCTTGTATCTTCAATATTTATATACGGATATCTTTCAGCACTCATTTTGAGAATACCCAAATGTACTTTCTCATGAATATCCATTGCAGTAAAATAACTTTTCCAAATTTTGAAATTAACGAAGATAAATGAAGTGAGTATACCAATAATAAAACCAATTATTTGTCCAACTATGAATCTCCATTTCTTATATAATAGGAATGGAACTCCAATAAGACACATTGGCGGACGCAAAGCTGTTGTATAACCGATAATGATTCCACTTAGGATAGAACTAAATTTCTTTTTATCCTGGTATATGTAATATGCAATAGAAAATAAGAAAATAAATAAAATGTAAATCTGTCCTCTTTCAACATGTAATCTGAAAACATAACTTCCTGCCATAAAAAAAAGACTTGTTATCCAAATTAATTTAGTTTTTATAAGATTTTTTTCTGATTTAGAGAAAAAATATATACTGAAAATCAATAATAACCACTGAATAAACATCCATAAATAACGTTGTATTTTGTATGGTAATTCTGAGAAAAAAGAATGCAGTTGCAACACTGTAGGGGGGACTGTAACTCTACTCACAGGAATATTCGGATGATCACGAGAATCCAAAAAAAAATCAGAAAAGCTGTTATTCCATTTAAAAAAATAAGGGTCATATCCAGCTTTTATTAATCTGCTTCCTACTACTCTGTTCCTTAAATCAATACCTCCGAAGAGAGATGTATTTTCAATATCCTTTATAAATCCAACTACAGCAAAAAAAATGGACATTATCAATAAAAATGATAATAGTAGATTAATCTCATTTTTCTTCATGATAATCCTTCTCTGTGTTTACTTCCCAGATATTATCTTTAGTTTCGATATTATTAATAATATTCTCTACAGCCGTCATTGCAGTAAGCATCGAATGGTCCTGGTTATTATACCTATGCATCCCATTCCTGCCTATTAAAAATAGATTCTCAAACTTGTCTGTAAATTCTCTAATAACATTGAATCTATTGTAAGTCCCAAAGTAAGCCGGATAGGTTTTGGGCATCCTGATAACAACACTGTCCAGGATATCTTCTTTTTCAATCAGATCAATTTTGCAGAACTCATCGATCGCAAATTCCGCAAAATCTTTATCTGCCATACTCCACAGTTCATCACCTTCACTGCAGAAATATTCCAGACCTATCCAAACATTGTTATCATCTTTAACCATATATGGACTCCAGTTATTGAAAATCTGAAGCCTTCCCACTTTCACATCACGTTCCTGGATGTATATCCAGTTATCAGGAATGATATTGTTCAATGTTTTGAATTTTGTTTCATTTTTTATCTTCATTTTTTTCAGGAGAAGTCCCACAGTAACGAAATCCCGGTATATCAATCCTTCGGATATTTTTCTCACTTCCTCAGGAACATGTTCGCCCATCGCTTTTATCAAATCTTTTACAGGCATGCATGAGAAAAAGTAGTCACCTTCCATCTTGAATTCATTTCCGGTTTTATCATTGCGGATGGTTACACTAATTATCTTGTCTTTATTTGTTTCGATTCCGATAACTTTTTGGTTAAGATTTATCTCTCCCCCTTTTTCAGAAATTAATTCTGCAACTTTTTCCCAAAGCTGACCGGGACCGAATTTGGGATACATAAATTGTTCTATCAAACTTGTTTCAGTTTTTTTCTGATCTATGGATACATCTTTAGAAAAGATATTCTTTAGAGCATGAATTATAGCTTTTGTTATGGAGAGTCCCTTTATCCGTTGTGCACCCCACTCAGGTTTTATCTTGCTGCAGGGAACTCTCCACACTTTTTCCGTATAATCTTTAAAGAATGTTAGATAGAGTTCCTTCCCAAATCTATTAATAAAGAAATCCTCCAGGTTTTTTTCTTGCTTGATAGGAAAAAGACGGATAGTCAGATAGCTCCAACCGATCTTAAAAATTCTCAGTATTCCCAAATTTTGAAGGGTTTTCAGGTTCAAGGAGATCGGATAATCAAAGAATTTCCTGAGAAAAAAAATCCTGGAGAGTCTGCTGCGGATTAGTATAACCTCATCCTGTTTTTGCGGGTCGGGTGCATTCACATCCTTTGAAAGAGGAATATTCTTATGGAGTATTAAATCGTCTTTGGAGGGAGCACCTTGAAGCGGAAGAATATCCTGCCACCATTTCATTACTCTTTCCGATTTAGAAAAGAACCGATGCCCACCGAGATCAATCCTGTTACCTTTATAATTTATAGTTTTGGAGATTCCACCTATGTCACCGGTTGCTTCAAAGATTATTGGTTTGATGTCTGTTCTTTGTAATAATTCATAAGCCGCAGTAAGCCCTGCTGGTCCTGCTCCTATAATTATCGCTTTTTCTTCTGTTAACAACTTTTCCATCCTATCCCATTACAATTTAAGCTTTTTTAGTTTAATCTTGGTGGCTCGAAAATTAGGTAATACTGTGGCTTCCTATAGTAAACCAATTGAGTGTTTCTCCAATTCATTAATTTATCAAATAGTTCATTAGTTCTATCTTTATGAGAATGTATAAGGTTTCTTTTTTCCATTGGGTCAAATTCCAGATTATAGAGTTCTGCTTCATCTTGGGGTTGATAATTCACTAACAACTTCCATGGCCAGTCTATTATTCCATCCTGATGAACAATTGAATTAGTATGCATATAAATATCTCTATTCTGATTTATATTAAATGGTGATACACCCTGAAAGGAATTAGGAATAGGAATGTTCATTAAATCTAAAACCGCTGGTAAAATATCAATATGATTAATCGGATTTTCAATAGTATAAGAAGATACGCCATTTGGAGGTTTAATTAGTGTGAATGTTTGCATACATTCATTATACATCGAACCAGCATGATTGCCAAAACCGTGTTCATAAAAGGCTTCACCGCTATCTCCGATAATAACAAAATAGCATTTATCCCAAATACCAAGTTGTTTAAGAAAATAACTAAAGTTCTTTATTATAATATCGACATTATAAATGGAATTTAAATATCTATTTCGAATAAATTGTAACTTTTCCTCTGGCCAATAATAGAAGATGGTTGGAAAGTCGATAGTAGCTGGTTGATAAGGTTCCTCACCATTGGGGGGAATAATATAATTGAAATGAGTATTCTGAAAATTCATTCCCAAGAAAAAGGCTTCTTTTTTATTGAGGTCAGATATCCAGTTTTCAGCGATCTTAATCGTCTGTGAATCTTCAACTTTTCCAGCAGTAGCTATTTTATTTTTTATCAAAGAAGCTAAACCCTTTTTATCATCCTCATTAAACCAGGTTTCGTTTTTAAAGTGTTCTGAATGAAAGAAAAAATCGATTTCTGGAATATCTAGCCAGCTGATCATATTTCCCCATCTTTCATTTTGTGAGGAGATATATGCAGTTTTGTATTTTAAATTTTTAAAGACTGCAAAAATCGATGTTCTCTTAAATGGAGATCTTTTTTTATATTTTGTTCTCTTTGATGATCTTAGTGGATAGTTCGAGAACCACACAGATAAATCTTCATAATCTGAATGAGAAGAAACAGCATAAGATTTATTAAAAAGAAAGGATTCATCAACTAATGATTTCATAAAAGGTATCGGACATGGCTCGATATCAATTAGATCATAACGCATAGATTCAATCATAATAACAATAACAGGAGAATCCGGAAATTTTTCAGGTAATTCTTGTTTCTTGTCTTTTCTAATAAGTATTGATTCATCTATTTCATAAATAAATGAACTGCCATCAAATCTCGGAGTTTTAAAAAAAGATAAAAAGGGATGAATTTCCGTATTTATTATTATAAAAAAAATCATTGATAATGAAAAAATGAATATTAAAAAAAAGGTGGGTTTAGATTCTTTTTGTTTATTCTTTCCTAAAAACCAGAGAATGAGAAATACTATCCCAATAACTGATATTAAATGGATTATTATTTTTAGAAATCCTGTTTGCATAAAATGAAGTAAAAGACGTGAAAAATTAACTAATGCAAATTGAACTAATTCCATACTCAAAAAATAATCATTTAGAAAATAAAACTTCCAACTAATTAAATCTATTGATATAATAATCAGAAGTAAAATAAAAATAAAGGTATTAATGGAAACTTTAAGAAGCATATTAGCAATTTTATTAGATAAACAAATAAAAAATTTAGTTACTCCTACAATGCACGCCCAGATTGAGAACGATACTATAAGAAGCTTTAATAAATCTACTACATCAAATTTACATAATTGGGGGACTGAAAAATTAATTACAAAAAAAACCATACCAGACTCTATCAAAGCAATGATAAGTGCAAAAAGAAGTATTGTGGTAAAATAAGAACTTAAACGGTATTTCATAATTTTTTTCATAATAGTTTAATTAAGGTATTAAATACTACCTTTTATTATACAAAATGTATTTTCTTGTAAAGAAATTCCATAAATAAACCACAACTGTAGAAACGATCTTAGACGCCATGTAATGAAATCCTACATATTCTGTAAATGTCCAGATTATTAATTCATTCATCCCCAGTCCAACTATCCCGATAATTCCGAAAATAGCAAATTCAAGATATCTATTGGAAACATTCCTGGTATTAAAAACCCAGGTAATACTCAAGATGTAATTCGTTGCTAATCCCAATGAAAAAGAGATCGCTGCAGAAATCAGGTAATGTATACCGGCAAATTCGGTTAACAGAAATAGCAAACCAAAATCTACTCCGAAAGCAATTCCTCCTACAAAAGTATAACGGAAAAGCTGTATCAGAGTATTATCCGTTTTATTTTTAATAAATTTCTCAATCATATTCTTCCCAGTCATATTAAGATAAGCTTTAAATCATCTATGTGAATAATTTGTCAAGATTTCAATGATTGGCATATATTTTTGACGCATAACCAGCTTATGTAATTCATTTGTGACATCTGATGAGATTACAAAACTAAATACAGGGTTTGGAAAAAAAATTCTTGCCTACTTAAAACCTTTCTATTAAATAGGTTTTGGTGAATTGCAAGCTTCCTGAATTTGCATATTTAAGATTGGCACACCGATTGCATAGGTGTTACCGTGAAGCATAGAAGTGGATTTGAAAAAAACAAAAGGGATTAAAAAAACCCTAAATTAGGAGGAACAAATGGGAACACAACAAATTCTGTTGATCGTATTAAGTGTAATTATCGTTGGTATTGCAGTGGCTGTGGGTATTACAATGTTTAATGCTCAGGCTACTAACTCTAACCGTCAAGCTATTGTAGGTGATATGAACAACCTGGCATCTTCTGCGCTTGCGTTCTACAAAACACCCACAACACATGGTGGTGGTGGTGGAAGTTGGACTACTGAAATCGATAATGTGGGAACCTGGCTTGGTTATGATTATGACACAGGAACCAATGCATGTTCAACCGGTAATGGTACATTTACTCTTTCGTTAGCTGGTGATGTAGTTACAATTGTTGGTCTTGGTAATGAGTTAGGTAATGACGGTTCAACTAATGTGCAAGCAACCATGACAGTTACCGGTGCAACCAGTGCCATTCTTACTACAATAGACAACTAAGAATTACCTTAGGTACGTTATTAATTTGAACATGGGAGAAAACTTTCTCCCATGTTCGAATTTGCATTTTAATATAATAGATTATGTTAAGAGAATATAGATATCAGGGAGTAACATTAGGCGGAAAAGGCGTTCAGGGTATTGTACTTGCCCATAACAAAGGCAAAGCGAAAAAAATTGTAGAATCGATAGCGCAAAAAAATAAAATTAGAATCAATTCAATTATACCCAAAAAACTTTTTCTATATCATGTAAAACTGCCGAACGGCAAAAAAATCAAAGGCAGGCAATCAGCATACGCCAAAGGAGAGGTAGCTCGTGCTTTGGCTACAATGGGTTTTAGAAATGCCAAGATCGAACAAGCCATCATAGATATTAAACTGAAACCTCCTTATTCCAGCATTCTTATGTTCGTAAATCTCAGCTCATTTCTATTAAAAGAAAAAATGAGCTACGATAAAATTTTACGAATGCTTGCCGATGAAGAACCTAATCTTACCCTGAAAGAAACTTTAAAGAAGATTGAAAGTGAACTTAAGAAGGGAAAGGAAGGAACAGAAGTTTTTAATAGATACCAGGACGTCTTCGGAAGATTTCCAGCTTATATGCTGGGATTGGCCACTAAATCGGGTAATATGGCCGAAGTATACGATGCCACAGCCAAATTCATGGAAAGAGAAGCAGAATACAAGAAAAGCCTGCGTCAGGCTTTAATGCAGCCGGCTGTAATGGTTGTTGCCATGATCGCTGCCGTTCTATATTATGTTATTAAAATATTTCCGGACACAGCCAGAATGTTTGTAAAATTCGGGATCGATGTACCTCCAATGACTGCTGCTACACTTGAACTAAGCGATTTCTTTGCAGCAAGCTGGTGGTGGATTGCTCTTATGTTTTTGATTCCTGCCTTTATCATTTTCCTATGGTGGAGAACACCAAAAGGAGAGGTTTGGAGAGATAAATTCCTTATCCAGTTACCTGTGATAGGACACCTGCTTCACAAATCAAGTATAGAAATATTCTTCAGAGTATTTTCTGCGATCTATGCAGGTGCCGATAATAATATTGAAACTCTAACAGCTTCAGCGGAAGCTTGTAGAAATAAGTATATTGAAAAGGGCGTAAAGGAAATTGCGATTCCATTAATGTTGAAAGATGGAATGTCGCTTGTTCCCGCCTTAGCAAAAGCGGATGTATTTAATCAAAGTACATTATCCCGCTTAAAAACAGGTACAGAATCCGGTAATATTCTACAATCTGCTCAACAGATATCCACTTTCTACGAAAAGGAAACAACTTATAAAATGGAGAATATTATCCAATCCATCCAGACGTTTGTTGGTATTTTCATTGCAATTATCATTACTTTATTGACTATTGTATCTTCAGAAGTTGCAATGATCTCACCCAGCACACCTGGAACGTAGTATAGCAATGATAAAGAAATCAAGATTCGGCCAGTTATTGTTGAAAAAGGAAGTTATTGATAAAAAGACACTGGAAAAAGCTTTATCGATCCAGACTGATGAGGATCCGGAAAATACCAGAGCTCTTGGCGAAATACTTGTTACCGACTTTAAGATCAACCACCATGCTATTTATGGTTTATTGGCAGAACTTTACGCGTTTCGTACACTCGAGATAAAAATAAATGAAATTGATGAAAACCAGATCAAACATACAAAAGAGATACTTTCAAAATTTCCTGATGATTTTAAAAATAAATTAATTTATAAAAAAATTCTCCCCTATCAACTCAGCTATGGACGAAGAAATACTCTTATCGTCTTAGCTGCCGACCCATCAGAGAAGATTACGGAACGCATTCCTATATATACTGAATTTAAAAAATACGAGGTTGTATATGTACGCCTTGATATTCTGGAAGAACTCATAGCTCTTATTGCCCCTCAGAAAAACGAATTTCTAGACCTGCTGCAGGAAGCAGAAGACCAATTTGAAGATGTTGACGAGACTAGAGGTCAACATGATGTAGATGAATATGCTCTTGATGAGGAGATAAACAAAAGCCTTCTGGTAAATTTATTCGAGGGCAGTCTTATAGAAGCTGTTCGTAAAGGAGCCAGTGATATTCATATTATTCCTTACTTGCGTTCAAATGTGGATTTTTATTTCAGGATAGATGGTAAACTTATTCGCTGGCATCGTCAGGAAAACACTTCTCCCGAAGCAATGTCTGCCGTGGCCAAAGATAGAGCAACAGGAGTAGATCGTTTTGAAAGGGATACAGCTCAAGACGGGTTTATGCAACGTATTATTGACGATCATCTTATCCGTTTTCGTGTATCTATTATTCCAATCACTTCGTCGGAATATGAACGTCGCTTTGAAAGCATTGTAATAAGAACCATTGACGACAGGAACGTGATAACCGATTTGCGGAAACTCGGTTTCCAGGAGCAGGCAGAAAAAGATTTCATAGATTCTATTTCAAAATCGAAAGGTATAGTACTGGTAACAGGACCAACAGGTAGCGGTAAATCTACTACATTGATGGCTGCACTCTATCATACTATAGATCCATCTATAAACGTTTTAACTTGTGAAGATCCGGTGGAATATCATATTAAAGGAGCAAGGCAGTTGAAGATCGGACACAGGTACACTTTTGAAAATGCTATTCGATCCATCTTACGCCATGACCCGGATGTTGTTATGGTAGGTGAGATCCGTGATAGAATAACTGCCGAAATAGCTATCAAACTTGCCAATACAGGTCATCTAACGTTCTCAACCCTTCACACAAACGATGCTCCCAGTGCTATTTCACGATTATATAAAATGGGTGTGGAAACTTTCCTGCTTGCATATGCAATAAATATAATAGTTGCTCAACGCCTAGTTAGGAAACTGTGCCCCGAATGTAGAAAACCAATTGCTAAAGATAAGTGGCCTGCTGCACTTGAATTGGGATTTAAAGAAGAGGAATTGGAATCAGGTAAAATTTATGAAGCAGGAAAGGGTTGTAAAAAATGTAATCGTGGCTACAAAGGAAGAATCAACATCTGTGAAGCTCTGTATTTCACTGCCGAGATACGTAAAGCTATTGTAGATTCCGGTACTGAGATAGATGAACAGAATATCAGAAAAATTGCTGAAAGTCAGGGTATGTTATCTTTATTGGAATCCGGACTGGACAGGATCAGAACGGGATTAACAACGGTTGCAGAAGTAACTTATGCAACATCGGAGGACTAAATCATGAATATCCAGATGTTATTAGTTCTATTGGCGTTAGCACTCTTTTCAACAATGCTGTTGAACACTTATAATATTATGCTTGATCAATCTGCTTTGGTTTATGATAATATGCATTATTTGCAAGGACAAAAAATCGCCGATAGGTACTTCCAAAGAATAGAAGCAGAACTACTGGGAGATCCTCCGGTTTCATATTTTTCACAAATTTATTCAACTTATTCAAATTTGAGTGAGACTAAGAGCGTGAATAATGTTACTTATAATATTCAAATTATTTCAACTTATTGTGATAGCTTGGGAAATACTCCATATTCAGATACTTTATATCAAAAAGTAGACGTGCGCATGAATTGTATGTCTACATCAATGGATACTTTATATATTGGAACGTTGAATTCTCCATTCAGCAAGGTTTTTTTTAATAGGGGGTTTTAATGTCGAGCTTAATGGATGTATTAGGTGCAACAATAGCCGGAAGCCTGGTTCTTCTGATGATATTCAGTGCACTTTCCAATATGCAGGTGATAAGCTATAATACTCAGCTCCAGATCAGTTTAACCCAGATGTCTGAAGATTTGATTACAGGAAGGAAAGTAGGAAACTTAGACCAACCCGGCCTGGAAAGCATCTTATCCAAAGTTGGTGCAGGAGTTCCCGCAAGTACTGATCCAATAATCGAAGCCACTTCAAAAAGTTTTAAATTTCTAGGGCAGACAAGCCCGACCTCCAGTATCAGTACTTTTTATTTTGTGCAAGAAGATTCCACCAGTAGTGGTTTTCCTTTATATGTTTATCAGAATGATATGTCTAACCAGATATTAGGTCCTTTCTGGATGGCAGATACATTGGCAATAACATATTACGATGTTACCAATCACTTAATTACTGCTCCAGATTCAAATCATGATCAGATCCGTTCAATTGAGGTAAGTCTTACATTTTTTTATGATACTCACCAACCTGATATAGATAAAAGGTTTCTCAGGCATAGCATTGTATTTTGGAAATATTTTAAGAATTTGTATTTGTAATTAGTAATAAAAAAAGGAGTGAATCGTGGGGAAATTGTTAATTATTATTCTATTAATGCTAACGGCTGTTTTTGCTACTATTGCTGTTTCAGTTCAGAGTAAAAGCGCTGATATTCCTGATCTGATATCTTCCAATATATCTGAGATCAAAGCAAAAGGATTAAGTAATGAAGCTCTTATGTACAGCATAAGACAGTTGAACCAAGGCAGTCTATCGGTCAACCAAACAGGTTTGAGTCAAACATACTCAAATTTTGATGTTCTGGATGGAACAATAGACAGTATCAAATACGTAATGATCGGCTCCGGAGATACTCTGAGGATAACTTCTTATGTGACTGCCAATATCAATGGGAAACAAACTCAACATCAAAGTTTAGCTGAAATTCTTTATAGTTCTACAAGTTTTGATAATGCCATCACCTGTTCAAAAGATCTTGATATTACAGGTAGCTCAACCATCATAGGAAACGTAGAGGAAAACGTTGATTTAGATTTTGCAACTGTTTTCGGCATGACAATGGCTCAAATGAGAACTATAGCCGATAATGATTATACGAATCCACCAAATAATGTGACTCCTGTAAATGGAATAACATACATAGAGACCACCGGTAACAATAAAGCACACTTTACAAATCATCATTGGAGTGGCAGTGGTATCTTGATAGTTGATGGAGAATTCCACATGACCGGTGGTACTTTTGACGGTATTATCTGGGTGGAAGGTGGAAGATTCATGATGTCTGGTAATGGACTTGTGCAAGGAACTATTTTCATTAACAGCGAACCTGATGAACAAACCAAAGTTACCGGGAATTGTGATATTTATTATGATGAAGATATTGTACAACAGCTATTGAGTACATACAATATTTTTTCTGGTCCGGGAATCACGATAATAAGTTGGGATAATTAAGTTTAAAAAATATTAGATTATAAAGGAGGTAGTTTATGGGCAAATTATTGATAGTCGCCATATTTATTGCTGCTGCAGTAATAACAGTGATCTTGCTTTCCGTTCAAGATAAAACCGAAGAGGTTCCGGAACTTTCATCTAGTAATATTGCAGAATTACAGGCTAAAGCATTATGCCATGAAGCCATAGTATACGGGATGAGAAATCTCAATGACGGAACCGTCGTCTTATCTTCAGGAGAAAATACACAGACCTATGCTAATTTTGAAATTATGGATGGTACAATAGACAGTATTCAATTTATGTCAAATACAACAAATGACACTATAGAAATCATTTCTTATGCAGGTTATCAAAGTGCTGGTGAAACAATTCAACACAAAAGCAGTGCTCTGGTTTGTTGGATTCCCACTCATGCTCAGGGAGCTATGTATGCAAATGGAGATATCGTTGTAGGTGGTAGTGCCGATATCACTGGTGATCTTATTGAAAACTGCGATCCTCCTTTAGACTTTGAAGATTTTTTCGGAATTACAAAAGCAGAAATGGATGCTATTGCTGATAACCACTTTGAGGACCCTCCCAACAACCCTGCGGGTTTTGAAGACATAACCTGGGTTTCATTCGCTAATGAGGGTGGTTCGTTGACGGTATCAACAGCAGACTGGACAGGAAGTGGAATACTTATAATTGATGGTGATGCTCATTTTTCCGGAGGTTCTTTCGATGGCATAATGTGGATTACCGGAGAATTATTTATTAACGGTAATAATGGTTTTAATGGAGCAATTTACTGCGAAGGTGGAATCAACTATGAGGACGTAACCGTCCTTGGTGACTGTCAAATTACTTATGATTGGGGGGCGATACTTGCGGCATTTAACGATGCATCTCTAGTATTAGAATATGAACTTAAAATTATTAGCTGGTTTGAAGATGAATAATCTTTAGGAAGATATAGGAGAAACAATGGATGCACTCGAAATAACAAATCATGAAATCCAGATGAATAAATGGTGGTCAAAAATCCGCTGGTTTATAGTTCTTATTTTATTTGCCATAGGAATTTTGCGTGTGAACCAGATCCAGGAGATGTATCCTATCGTGGTTTTTGTCTCAACATTTATTGGTATCTGTGTTTTGAATATACTTTTTCACATGCAGATAATAAGAACGAACATCTTATTCAGTTCTTTGCAAATTGTTCTTGATATTGTTTTTGCCACTTTAGTTGTACATCTTACGGGAGGTTTGAACAGTTCCTTTGTGTGGATCTATCTTATCGCCGTGATCACAGCCAGTCTTAACATTGAAAATTCAGGAGGGATTTTAGCGGCAATGATAGGCAGCATGTGTCTTTTAATGCTGATATTGATGTATAATTTTGGTTGGTTAGCAACCGTAAATAATGGAACATTCGATGTAGATATTTCTTCCCAGACCATTTTCCTGATCTCTTATACCGGTCTTTTTACTGGAATTGCTTTCATATCTAATTTCCTCAGTGACCTGATGAAGAAAATTGCAATCACCACACAAAAAAGTAAAGATCTATTAAAGGAACAAGAAACTGTTATTGCTGAGAAGCAGAAAGAAATTATTCAAAACAAAAGTATTCTTAATAAATATAAAGAAGCAGTTTCAGTAGCTGCACCATTAGCAAATATCGACCACGATATAAACAACCCGCTTACAATAATTTCTTTATCGATCAGGAGAGTTGTAAAAGCAGCCCAAGATCATAAAGATGACAAGCTAATAAAAGCAAGCGACCAGATGACAGAAGCTATTAATGCCATTAATAGCATCTTGGTAAGACTTCAAAAATTAAAAAATCTGGAATTAATTCAGAAAGAAAGCAATAATCAGGATCAGGGATAAAAATGAAAAAACATATTTTGATAGTGGATGATGAACATAGCATCAGAGAGTTGTGTAAAGAGCTGTTGGAAGAAGAAGGTTATAAAATAACGCTGGCTGTTGATGGTCAAGACGCACTCGATAAAATGGACTACGAAGTATATGATCTGTTCATTATAGACATGGCTATGCCCAGGTTAGGCGGATTTGAACTAATGAAATTGATCAAACGAAAACAACCTCTCGCCGTTATAATTGTACTTACAGGTTTTTCCAGCATAGAAGGTGCTGTAAAAGCTGTTCACGCAGGAGCTTTCCAATATCTTTCAAAACCCATTAACGCAGATGAACTGTTTGAAGTAGTTATAGCCGGTTTGCAATATTCAGAAGACCTCTATGGCCCTCTTCAAAAGGCATTTGAACCCGGATCTGATACTGTTCAGAAGGGTGAACCTATCGTTCTTCATGGTTTTCCTCCCGAAGATAAAGTAGATTTTATGGCTCTTGGTATAATAAGGAAGTATGATGTTGGAGCAAATATTCCTCTTGGAGATGATAAAACCGGTTCGATTATAATCATTGAAAGTGGTGAAGTCTCTGTATGGCTTAACAATACTACTGTTGATTATCTACAAAAATGGGATACTTGTGGAGAAGAAAGTTTCATTTTAGCTGGATCCCCATTTATTACTCTTCGCGCTGAAACTGCATCCAGAATCAGACATTTCGATCGAAAAAAGCTTTTAGATTTCTTTGCATATAAAGGAGAAAAACTATTGAAACGCTTCATGATAAACCTGATAAACAGTACATATTTCAAGTGGCGAAAATCAATACAGCGCATTGTAATGCTGAAACTTGTTACCGGCGAATAAATCAATCGAACACAGAGTATAACTCCCATAATTCCATGGGAGTTTTTTTATATCCTGCAAAAAATATATCGAAGAAACGTACGCATTCGAAATGATTCGATAACTCTTTATATTACAAGTAATTACTATTCCTATCATTAAAACTAAATATCTTCCAATAAATTCTATAACTTCAATATTTAGAAAGTTTTATCAAAATATATCTTGACATTAATTTTTGTTAACTACCGTTGGTCTTAGAATGTATAATTGATAAAATAGTATTTAGTTGTGAGGTATTATGAGTTTATCATTTTTATCTGAAATGCAAGTATCACTACCTGAATACTTAACTGGAACTGCCAGATTTCAGAACATTAACAAAATGATCACATTTAATGCCTCCTGGAAAAATGAGGCATACAATAATCTTAAAAATCTCCTGAAACATATGCGCAAGATAGAGGCTTCCGACATCGATTTCGGAGGACCCGGTTCTAATGGAAAAGTATGGTATAGGGTATTTGGGACAAAGACTTTCAGCAACGAAGTTCCACAATATTCGGAGGATGAGGTCACTGCAATAATTCTCAGTGTTCTTACAGACGATCAGAAAGTAATTTTATTCAATAATAAAAATATTGATTTTTCTCATGGCATTGTTCTCGAAGAAAATGAACGCCCAAGTCGTTTCCGGGGAGATGTTTATTATGAAAGCAATGTGCTGGTAGTCAATTTTAGAAGGATCAATGAGGATCTTTTCAAAATCGAATCACTGAACTTTCCTGAAATAATAGTTAAGCGTTTTAACTTGAAATTCGAAAAATCCGGTCTCTTTCTGATAACAGGTATTACTGGTTCCGGAAAAAGTTGTACGTTAGACTCGATAGTAGATATGAACAACCATGATAATCATGCTCATATAATAATAATAGGAAATCCTATTGAATTTGTGCATATATCAGATAAATGCTTACTCAGGCACAGAGAGATCGGAGAAGATGTGCTGAGCTTTCAGGAAGGAACCATACAAGCATTAAGACAAGACCCAGATATAATTGTGGTTGGAGAGATGCGGGATCCTGGTACTATCGCCACTGTTCTGGAAGCAACGGATAGTGGACATAAAGTTTTTTCTACTTTGCATACAAGTTCTGCAGTTGATAGTCTGCACCGTATTGTAGCAGAATTCCCACCCCTGGAACAGGAAAGGATCAGGTTCCGTATGGCAGACGTGCTTAAAGTTATAGTGTCCCAGAAACTTGTTCCAGATAAGCAGGGTAAACTTATTATGGTTAAGGAAATTCTTTCTGTAGATGCTTCGATTCAGGCAGCAATTCGGAATAAAAATATAGGTGAGATCTATCAGATGGTTACCGAGGGATCAAAAAAAGGTATGATAACCCTGGAGCAAGACCTGTTCAGGAATTATAAAGGTGGTAAGATCACAAAAGAAACTGCAATGAATTATGCCAATAATAAAAAAAGAATGAATCACCTTATAACTTACTCTAATTAGAGTGAATTAAGTATAAATGGCCAAGACCAAAGAAAAGTTAGCATTCGGTATTTTCCAGGATGGGCTGATTATTAAAGTCGCTCAGCTTGCTTGTGAAAAAGGTATTGTAAAGGTCCAAAGCCTGGAAGAAACCATATTATCATCTCCTTTGTTCCTTAAGGAAACTGTAGAAGCAGGTAAAACCGTTCCAACAATTGAAGAAGAAATTAGTATCCCTGAAGTAACGGAACTGGATGAAGAAACTTTCGATATGCCTGAAATATCTGAGTTTGAACAACCTGATGAGATCGAATCCACTGAAAAAGATGAGGTTCTACCTGGTTTAAAAGACTTGCAGAATTTCATGCAGCAATTCCCTCTTGAAAGAGGAAAAATATCATCAAGTGCAAATGATGAACAAATTTCATACTTCCAATTCGATCCATCCTTCAATACAGGGAAGTTAGTTAAGAAACTTCAGAATGAATTATTAACAAAGGAAGAGATCAAAGCTAAAAATTACTCAATGGATTATATCCTTAATCTGGATAAATCCGGTCTTGCCTTTGTGCATCGCGGCAAGTTCACCCTGTTCCATGCATTAAGAGATATCAATCTCGTTCTTTCTAAAGAAAAATACTTTTATAGTAATATTGATACAAATGAAGTCTCTCTCATTAATATTGTACGTCATAATTATGATTTTTCGCCTGATGAATATGTACTGATCATTTATATTGGTGTGGATTATAAAGTTGGAATTATTCTTAAAAATAAGAACCATATTAAAACATTCCCAATTATTGTACAAGATACCGACCCGGATAACTTACGGCAGGCAATATATTCCAAAGTTATCATGGAACAAGATATTTCGGATATTCCTATTACAAAAAACATAATACTCGCAGGAGATTATGCAACTGATGAAGACATTGAGTTTTTTAAAAGCAATGCTACCGAAGGTGATTCAATTACTAAACTGGACCTAAAACATCTTTATGTTCAGGAAGGCTTAGAAGAAGTAATAACGCCTGACAAGATCGCACGCTTTGCCATTCCTATTGCCTTAGCCTGGAAAACTCTACAGACGAAAAACAAAGATTTTTCTCCCTGTAATCTTCTTCCAAGCAAGGTAATTGAAAATCAGAAATATTTCAAAATAGTCTGGCACGGTTTCATTGTATTAGCAGCAATCTTCTATTTTGCCTTTTCAGGTACAATTAAAAATCTGGAAATGCAGCAGGAAATTAAAGAATACACTAATATGAATTACCGCATCGAACGGGAATTAACTCAGAATCGAGTATTGATCAAAAGATTGAACGAGATCAAAAAGAAAGTGAGTGATCTGGAGGCTAATTTTCTTAAGGTAGAAAAAATAACCGACAAGAAAAACCAATGGAACTATATCTTACATGCTTTTACCCGTTCCCTGCAAAGAAATCAATTAAGCTGGATCACAAATCTTACCAGTAAAAATGGTGGTTTCCAGGTATATGGTTACACAACTTCTCGCAGAAGTATTCTTGAATTTTCCCGCCTTTTTCCTGAAGGGGAGATATCCAGTGTTCTGAAATACGACCTGGAGGATGTAACTGTTTGGAAATTTGATTTGACCTTTAGTTATCCTGACCCTGAGGAATTAAAAAAAGCTAAAGAAAAAACAACAAAAGAAATTACATCGGAAGAAGAAGCACAGGCAATTACAACCGAAGTAGAAGATGAAAAATCAGCTATAGAAGAAAAAATTGAAGAAGTACCTCCTGCTGTAATAGCTCAGGAATACAGTGATATTGTCCAAATTTATTTTGCCGGAGATATTAATTCCGCCTTAAATAAATTCACTGAATTCGTTCAGAAATATCCGAAAAATGATTTAGCATACAATGCCAATTATTTTGTAGGAGAATGCCTGTACCTTCTAAACAGAACACAAGAAGCGAAACGTGTATTGGAAGAAGTATATAAAATGAAAGGGAATAAAACTCCCGACGCTTTAATAATGTTAGGTAACTGCAGCGAGAAAGAAAAAGATTTCAAAAGTGCTAAAGCTTATTGGAATCAGCTAATAAAAGAATTTCCAAAAAATAGCCTGGCAAAAGCTGCTAAATACAAGATCCAGAAATTAGAGGGGAAATAACATGCCCTATGCTGTAAGAAATACACTTATACTAACAGGACTTCTAATTATTGTTTTTCTGGGTTTTCTTATTGGTAATTCCAGCTCGGTAAAAAAACTAAATATCATTAAAACCTCTTATGCAAACAATAAGAAACAACTTGATGATTTGCAGGCAGCAAACCCGGATATGAAAGACCATGAACTCTTTCTTGCATCTCTCAAAGAATTGGAAAAAAAAGTTCAAACTGAAAGTAAAATAATTCCACAAAAAAATGATCCGACTCTAACTTATAAATACCTGCTGGATATCTGTGACAATTTCTGTCCTGAAGTAAAATTCGATTTTAGATTCACGAAATCGGGACGAGTTGAAAACATTGGTTACAGAACCTATGCCATTTTCGGTCAAGCTCCGATTAGAGCGCTATATACTTTTATAAGACAGATTGAAAGCCAGTTCATGCTTTATGTGATTGATTCCGTTAAGCTTTTAGAAGACGTTAAAGATGATGTCTCCACCGGTAAAGTTGATTTCACAATTATGGTAAATGCTTATTATGAAGAAGATTCTCCTGAAGTTGAAGAAGTTATGTTCAGGAAATTGAAATACAAACAATTAACGTATAATCCGTTCTATTCAAGAATTCACGGTAAAATTCCTGATGAAGAGCAACAAAGATTCCTGGATCCTTACCGGGCTACTTTAATAGGCTTGTCTCCGGATAAAATATTCTTGAAAGATGCTGAAGGTAGAATTCATGTTCTTGAACAAGGTGACAAAGTAGCATACGGTTACCTGCATTCTATCAATTGGGATATACAAGGTGCTGTATTTAAACTTAATGAAGTCGGTGTTACGAAAGAAAAAATAATTTATTTATATGAAGATGATAAGGAATAACTTATGAAAAAAATAATATTAATTCTTGGAATAATATTCTTTTGTTCTGCTGTTTTTTGTCAGCAAGAAGAAGTAGAATATATTGATAATAGTTTTTCCGAACAGATAACTTTAGCCCGTAATATCAATTTTATACAAGCTCTCAGGGCTATTGAAGTCCTTTCCCAGCTTTACGATAACAAAAAGATCCTCAGTACAAGCAGCTTCAATCAACAAATCGGTATTCCTGTGAATCAACTGCATTGGAAAGATGCCTTGCAGTTAATAGTTGGTTATCATAATCTTGTACTTGAGGAACAACCTGGAATGTATCTTATCAGGGATGTAGAAATCGTAAAAGAGAAAGATGCTGAAGAGAAGAAACTGGTAATAACACCAAATTCACAGCAGGTGAGAATATCAGCTATATTCTTTAAAGCAGATAGATCTCTTTCCAAAGAGGTGGGAATCAATTGGCATACACTTATAGATGGTAACATCCATGTCAATTTAACCGGAGCAGATGACATGGGAGATGAAATTATTGCTGCCAGTATTGATGAAAATTTACCTGAAACTTTTAAAGCAGGAGATGTTACCATACAACTTGACGCCCTTTTTAAAATCGTGGAATCTTACCAGAGAGGAGCAATAGTCGCCAGACCAACTATCACCGTTATATCAGGGAAAAAAGGATTTGTTCAGGTTGGACAGGATTTCTCGATAAAAACCTTTGACCAGGCTGGAAATGTTATCGATAAATTCTATGAAACCGGTATGATCCTGACAGTAACTCCAAAGATACTCACCGAAAATGAAAAGAAGGCGATTCACTTAAAGATAAAAATAGAAAAAAGTTCTGCTATCCCCGGAGCATTAACAACTATTATCAATAAAAGCAAATCAGATACTGAAGTTCTGTTATACGACGGTGAAGAAACTGTTATCGGGGGTTTGTACGACAATGATACAACACTTGAAAGATCCGGTATTCCCATTTTAAAAGATCTCCCCTGGTGGGTATTTGGACTTCGTTATATTTTTGGTCGTACCGTCAAAGGAGTAAAATCGAACGAAATGATAATTATTTTGAAAGTAGAGATAGTAGATAGCATTGAAGATAGAAGATTAAATATAACAGAAATTGAAGAACAAATTGAGGAAAGCAGATCAAAAAATACTGAAGCAGACAAATTATTCGAAGAAAAAAAATAGATGAGGAATTTTATTTTTACAATAAACTTTTTAATTGATCGATAAATTCATCGATGTCTTCTTCCGTTGTATCAAAAGAGGTCATCCAGCGTACTTCCGAACGATCTTCATTCCAAATATAAAAGAAAAACTTTTCCTGTAACCTGGAAATTATCTCTTTGGGAATAATAGCAAAAACGCCGTTTGCTTCAACTTTTTGAGTAATAGTAACCTGCGGAATATCAGCAACTTTCTCTGCCAGGATCTGCGCCATCTGGTTGGCATGACGAGCATTTTTCAACCAGAGTTCGTTTCTTAATAAAGTAGTAAACTGAACTGCCATAAATCTCATTTTAGATGCCAGTTGCATTCCCTGTTTGCGATAGTATTTGAAATTCTCTGAAAGCTCTTTGTTAAAAAATGTAACAGCTTCTGAATTCATACCACCATTCTTGGTAAGACCAAAGGAAAGTATATCGATACCAGCATCATTTGTTATTTCTTTAAAATTGGTATTCAAGCTTACTACAGCATTAGATAGCCTTGCACCATCCATATGAACCAGCATATTATTCTCATGGGCAAATTGTGTAATTTCCATTATCTCGTTTAAAGAATAAACCGTTCCCAATTCAGTTGCTTGTGTGGTGGAAATAACTTTCGGCTGGGAATGATGCTCGAAGTCAATGCCATGCATATGATATTTTATCTGTTCCACTGTTATCTTTCCGTTTTCGGTGGGAACAGGAAGCAGTTTGCAACCGGTGAATTTCTCAGGAGCTCCGCATTCATCTACATTGATGTGAGAAGTCTCTGCGCAGATAATAGAATTATAAGATTCCGTGACAGCTTTCATGCCAAGCACATTTGCTCCGGTACCATTAAAAACAAAATATACATCGATGTCCTGTCCGAAATGTTCTTTTATTATATGCATAGCTTCTTCCGTATAAATATCATCGCCATAACCGATAACATGTCCTGTATTAGCTTCCAAAATAGCTTTCAATACTTCCGGATGAATTCCGGCATTATTATCACTGGCAAAACCACGCTTGGCTTTTTCCGGCATAATTTTCTCCGTTCTTATTTGAAATTAGTTTTTTCTTTTGCCTATTTTTGTCAAATTACAAATAAAAAAGCACCGCCAAAAAAGCGGTGCTGAAAAAAACGTTATTTGAAAAACTAAACTGCCTGTCCCTTCTCAACAATTTTGTATTCTGCTTTGCCAAATGCCAAGATCGGGAAAAAGATTATCGGTAATAATATCATTCCAACAGTAAAGCCTACTCCCTTGCCAAAATTTTTAGCTACATTGTACCAAATAAATATCATCAGAACGATAATCAAAATTTGACCAACTACTGGTATAACCCCCAGCAAAACACCAAAAATCCACCACCATGGCTTTCCTGCTACTCTTAACATTACCAAAAAGTTAAAAATTGGTATAATCGCTGCCCATCCTGGTTGTCCCGCTTTTAGGTACAATTTCCACATTGTAATAATCATGAAAATACATATTGCAAGGGAAAAAATTATAGGGACAATCCCAAACTCTGGAAATGCGGACGCAGTTTCAGCATAATCATACATAAGAAATCCTCCTTTCTTTTTATGTTTTTATATCTTTTTTATTTTGATTTTGTGTCAAGACTTTTAAAGGTTGTTGATAGTTTAATATTTATAAATCCTTCATTTCTTTCTTAAGAAAAAAAAATCTATTAGAATATTTTAACTTATTAGTTAAATTTATTATTGACATTTTAACTGAATAGTTAATTTTGTCTTATGGAAGAAGGAAGAAAATTATGAGAAAGATTAGTTTAAATTCAAAAACAGCTCCGGTAGTTAAAAAAATCTTCCGCTTTCAGCCGTTAATCGCCTTGGAATGTCCGCTCATCGGCAGCCAAATTCCTGCTGGCTTCCCCTCTCCTGCCCAGGATTATATAGAAGAGAATCTCGATTTGAACGAATATCTCATCGAGCATCCCATGGCTACTTATTTTGTAAAAGTGGAAGGCTATTCCATGATAAATGCAGGTATTCATCCGGGAGATATTCTGATCGTGGATAGAGCTGTTGAACCGGCTCATAAGAAAATTGTTATCGCCATTGTGGATGGAGAACTGACTGTTAAACGTTTACGCGAAATAAAAGGAAAATGGTTTCTGGAACCGGAGAATCCTGAATTTGAGTCCATCGAAATAACTGGAGATATGAGTTTTAAGATTTGGGGAGTAGTAACTTATGCTATTCATAAAATGAGGTGAGCAATGTGAGAAGCGAAAAGAATTGCCTCACCCTACTGTCCTTCTCCCAAACGGAGAAGGAATATAAGAAACGCAAGAAGAATTTCCTCTCTTGAGAGGAGTGTATTTTTCCTACTTTAACAATTGAGGTAAGATTAATGCCACGCCATATCTTCGCTTTAGTTGATTGCAATAGTTTTTATGCCGCCTGTGAAAAGGTGTTTAATCCACAACTCACCGACAAACCGGTAGGCATCCTTTCCAATAATGATGGTATCATCGTGGCACTTTCGCCGGAATTGAAATGGCTTGGTATTACTCGCGGTACTCCCGGCTTCAAAATTGATAAACAACTCATCCGAAAGCACGATATTAAAATATTTTCTTCCAACTATGCTCTCTATGGCGATATGTCTAACCGGGTAATGCAGACACTTACCCAATTCACGCCCGATATTGAAATATACTCCATCGATGAGGCATTCCTCTCGCTTTCCGGCTTTGAATATTTGAATCTTACAGATTACGGCAGGAAAATAAAAAATACAGTGTGGAAATGGACGGGACTGCCAATTTCTATCGGGATAGGTCCCACCAAAACCTTGGCGAAAGTTGCCAACCGCTTTGCCAAGAAACATAGTTTCATCGAAAATGTTTTTGATATAACCGACCATCCGGATAAAGATAAGATATTACGCTGGACGGATGTTGAACACATCTGGGGTGTGGGACGCCAATATGCCAAAACGCTGCGACGTAACGGCATTGAAAATGCCTTCCAGCTTTCCAGAGCTCCCGATAAATGGGTGCAGAACAAAATGACTATCGTGGGACTGCGCATGGTAAAGGAATTGCGCGGTATTTCCTGCATCGATCTGGAAATGGATATCGATCCCAAAAAAGAAATTGTTTCTTCCAGATCATT
The DNA here is from genome assembly GCA_030621085.1 of Candidatus Cloacimonadota bacterium. Classification (GTDB taxonomy): domain Bacteria; phylum Cloacimonadota; class Cloacimonadia; order Cloacimonadales; family TCS61; genus JACNIV01. The sequence continues at coordinate 30,287 of JAUXIJ010000005.1, forward strand.
TGGCACTCCGGTTACAGAACTTCGGGATATGCAGGAAGCAACGGCTTCTTATTGCACGCGTGCCGTGGAAAAACTGCGGGCAGAAAAACAGGTGGCTTCGCAGATAACTGTATTTCTTACCACGAACCGCTTTAAGAACGAACCGCAATATGCCAATTATGCCACCACTCGCCTTCCTCTCCCCTCTGCCTACACGCCGGATTTTCTGAAGGCAGCATCGAAAGTTCTGAAGAATATTTTCCGCCCCGGCTACAAATATAAGAAAACCGGCATTATGATATCTGATATAATGCATCAGAGCAAAGCACCACTCGATTTTTTCCAACCAACCTACCTGGATGATAAATGTAAAGTCATCATGGACTGCATGGATGGTATCAACGAAAAAATGGGCAGTGCTCGATTGATTTATGCAGCTTCCGGCATCAAGCGCCCCTGGCAGATGAAGAGAGAGAAATTAACTCCCGGTTACACTACCAGTTGGTCTCATATTCCGGTGGTGAAGGCATGTTAATATGAAAACTGATAGGAAAATAATTCACGTGGATATGGACGCTTTTTTTGCGGCTGTAGAAATTCGTGATAATCCGCAGTACAAAGGAAAACCCATCATCGTGGGTGGATCATCCAACAGCCGCGGAGTAGTCTCCACCTGTTCTTATGAAGCCCGAAAATACGGCATTCATTCTGCCATGCCCAGTTACCAGGCATATAAATTATGCCCGCATGGCATTTTTATCCATCCCAATTTCGATGCTATTAAAGAAGCTTCACAGATCGTGCGAGAAATTTTCTTTGAATATACAGACCTGGTTGAACCTGTTTCCATCGATGAAGCATATCTGGATGTAACGGAAAATAAGAAAAATATTACCATCGCAACTGAAATAGCGAAAGATATTAAAATGAAGATATTTGAAAGAACCAGGTTAACTGCGTCGGCAGGAGTTTCTTATAATAAGTTCCTAGCAAAGATCGCTTCTGAAATGGATAAGCCGGATGGTTTGGTAGTTATTCCACCTACAAAAGCCCGGGAGGTACTGGAAAACCTTCCAATTGGAAAATTCTATGGTATTGGAAATGTGAGCGAAAAAAAAATGATCTACCTGGGAATCCGTACCGGTAAAGATCTGAAAGAACGCTCTCTAAAAGAACTCATCAAACATTTTGGAAAGGTAGGAACGTTTTATTACAATATCGTTCGTGGTATAGATAATCGTCCTGTTATAACTCATCGTATACGTAAATCACTGGGTTGCGAACGCACTTTTGCCAAAGACATCAGCGATGTGGAAGAGATGCTGGAGGTTCTGAAAAAGATCTCTCATAAGATAGATTCTACAATGAAAGAAAAAAAAATTAAAGCAAAAACTTTGACCTTAAAAATAAAATATTCAAATTTCGATCTTGTGAGTAGAAGTAAAACTTTGGACGGTATTTTTGATAAAGAAGAAATTATTTTGAATTTAGGCAGGAAGATGTTGCTGGAGACAATTGGACCAAAATGCAGAATTCGACTTCTTGGATTAAGTGTGTCTAACCTGGTGTGGGAAGGTGACAAGGTTAAAGCTCAGCAGATGCTCGATTTTTTTAATGAAACAGAATTGGCTGTGGGAGAAAAAGAAGAATAGCAATTTTGACATTTGCCTTGTTTCAAACGAGAAAGAATGAGGTGTGTTATTGTTATTGAATCCCTTGCAATTCCCTTTCATCGAAAGGGAAACTTAGAAAAGCAGGAAGATTTTATTTCTTTCAACGGCATTTTGTGTTCTCCTTTTAATGAAAGGAGACAGCAGAGGATTCTTTTGCTTTTGTTGAATTCCAGTCAATTCAGTATATCTGGAAAATCGAACCCTCTACATTTTCCCTTTCATCGAAAGGGAAAATGTAGAATAGTGAGGAGAAACTTATGTGTGGAAGATTTGCTTTATATAGCAGTTTTCAGTCAATTAAAGAATATGCAGATATTTTAGCTGAACTCGAAGAACTGGATGCTAACTACAATGTTGCTCCCGGTCAGAATATCCCGGTGATAATAAAAAAAAATGATGGGAACCACCTCGAATTCTGCAAATGGGGACTGATCCCATTCTGGGCAAAAGACCCAAAGATCGGTTATAAAATGATAAATACTCGTGCCGAAACCATAAATGCGAAACCCAGTTTTAAATATGCTTTTCAAAAACGAAGATGCCTTATCCCTGCAAATGGATTTTACGAATGGCGAAAAGAAGATAAACAGCCTTTTTATATCCATCTGAAAGATAGAGAACTTTTTACATTCGCAGGGATCTGGGAAAACTGGAAATCACCTGAAGGGGAATCTGTGCAAACCTGTTCGATAATAACAACTTCTGCCAATGATTCATTGGAAAAAATTCATAACAGGATGCCAGTAATTCTTACTCAAAAATCAGAATCCATCTGGTTGGCAAATGAAGACCCGGGTAAATTAATAGAGCTACTCCAACCTCATCCTCAAAATGAAATATCCCATCATGAAGTATCTAAGGAAGTGAATTCAGTTAGAAACAATTTTCCTGAATTGATTAATCAAAATTATTTTGCAAAATAGAGTGTTTTTGTCATCCTACTTGCCAAGCCCCATCTTGGTAACATGATTACAATAGATTCCCTTTTTCACGGGAATGACAGTTTCTGGAGTTGTCATAATTTCTCTTTCCGAAGCTTCCGCTTCGGAAAGTACCTGTTACAATCATAGGGATTAATATACGGAAACCATTCTCTTACTTTACGCTGATTTACAAAAAGTGAATTAAAAGTTTGAAAATTACTTGCCCTTAATCTTCCTAAAAAATAATTTACTTTTAATAGTAAATGATGTAGCAGAATCTGTTAAAGTAATTGTATTACGAAGCAGTAGCTTCTTAATAAGATTCTGAATAAATTGAGAAAGAAAAATGATAGGAACACTTATAAACGTAGGCACAGTTATTATTGGCAGCATTATTGGCTTAATCCTGCATACCAAATTTTCCAAACGTTTCACCGAAGTTGCCTTTCAGGGGATTGGTATTTTTACCATCTTTCTGGGAATCGTAATGGCTCTGAAATCGGATGCTTATTTAATCATCGTGCTAAGCCTGATTTCAGGTTCTCTCATTGGAGAAGCACTCAATATTGAAGTGTGGATGGACAACCTGGGAGAGAAATTGAAAGCACGATTAAAGTCCAAAAACGACAAATTCTCGGAAGGACTTGTAACCGCTTTCCTGCTTTTCTGCATGGGTTCCATGACCATCCTGGGAGCAATCGAAGAAGGACTGGGTGACAAACCAAATTTGCTGCTCACCAAATCAATCATGGATGGATTCGGTTCCATTGCTCTTTCTTCTGCCCTGGGAATCGGTGTGATGTTCTCTGTAATCCCGTTGCTTATTTATCAAGGTGGACTCACTCTACTCACTTCTGTTTTTGGAGATTATTTCAGCGAAGTGTATATTAATAATCTCACTTCGGTTGGAGGAATTCTACTGATTGGGCTGGGCTTACGTATTTTAGAGATCAAACAAATCAGGGTATTGAATATGCTGCCAGCACTTGTCAATATTCTTTTTCTTACCTGGATTAAGGGTTTGTTATGAACCAATACAAAAAAAAATTAAATGACCTTTATGCGCCTATCAGTTTCATTTCATTAAATCATAAATTGATTGAGAAATACAGGAGAGTCCATAATCCTTCAATTAGTAGATTTACTTCGTATTGTATTATCACTCTTTTTCATAGTATAGTTGTCTATATTGGTATCGCTTTTGATAAATCAAATAAATCAAGTTCCTTGTATAAGTTTAATCAAGAAATTAAAAAGAAAAAACTATTAATTAATGATTATAAAAAATGGTGTGAATTATACTCTTCTACATTCGACAGTGTGAAAACAATAATTGACTTACGTAATAAGTTCCATGCTCATAAAGATTCTGAATTTGATATTACTAAATTTTGGGAACAAAATCCTGAAGAATATGCTAAGGTTCCGATGATTGCAGAAAATTGTATCAAACTTTTTGATATTCTTTCTCAAGAAATATCAGGTTATAAGTTAAGTTTTGATTCAACCGAGCATGATATAATCGATCAATTTGATTTGATTTTTACTAAATATGATAGTTAAACATATCCCACTTGATCAAAACATTTTACAGATGGCTTTGAAGGAACTGGATTCCGTCAAATGCCTGCTGCTCTTCCCCACTCAAGCCAGCAAAAAAGAAGCGAAGAGATTATTCCTAAAGAATTGGAATTTCATTGAAAGCGAATTCCTAACCATGGATGAATGGAAAGAATTATTATTTCCGACCACATTTCCCATTCTGAAAGAAGAAAAACGTTCCCTGATGTTTTACAAATCATTGTCCAAAGACGATAAAGAATTTTTTAATATCGGCAGTTATTTCCAATCCATTGAACTTTCTAATAATTTTTTCAATTTCTGGGAAGAAATGATGGAAGAGCAGATTCCTGATGAAAACATCGAACAAGTTCTTTCCTATAAACAGACTGCAGGTAATTGGCAGTTAGAAACTTTTGAACAACTGAAAAATATAAAAGCTCAATATTATCGTCTTCTTCAGAAAGAAAAATTCACCGATAAAATCTTTCTTCATAATCTCGATGAGATACAGACCGATATAAAATTCAACAGGATAGTAGTGGTTAACCAGTTCTATTTTACTACTCTTGAAAAGAAGATATTAAATAAATTCGACAAAGAAGTTCTGATCTATTTACAATTGCCGGAAAGCGTCTTTGATAAAGCTGAATTGAACGTTCTAAATAATTTTGATGCCTCGACGATAAAACAGCATCTGAAGAGCAAAGTGAAGATAATTCGTTATTCAGAGCAGTTTCAGATGATAGCTTGTCTTCTTTCTGAAATTGATAAGAATAAAAACAGTACTATCATCGATTTCAAATTCAATTTGCAACCGTATTCAGGCTTTCTTTCTCACCGCTTCTTTTCGATCTCAAATACAATTCCATTTACAAATACTACGATTTTCAGGTTTTTTCAGATCATACTTAACCTCTTGAACTCGATAATCCGGAAAGGAAAAGCGTTCCTGCTTTCTTTGCAGCAGGTTCTAAATGCAGTCCTTTCCGATGAATTACTATCCTGTTTTATGCAGGAAAAAACCAGGCGTGAGCAGATCAGAACATTCCTGTTCGAACTCATTGAAAACGATTTTCAATATCTCGATCTCGATTATTTCTTTCAAAATGAAAATGAATTCAAAAACGAATTTGATCAGCTTTTCAAGTTCCTTCAAAAAACACAAAATATAAAAAGCATCGAAACATTGATCGAATTCATTAATACTGAAATCAATATTGAGAAACTGGTTGCAGAAGAAAGCAAAAAAACCGATATAATAAAAGTATTTTATGAGCTTCTTGCTGACTTCGCATCAATAGAAGAGATTGGCATTATTCCTGATTGGAAATCGATTTTCTCCTGTAGTATCACAACCAATATCCTGCAGCTTTTCCTGGATTATGTGAAATCAAAACAGACCAAGTATGAATTGAGCGATATTGCAGAAAACCGGATTCAGATAACATCTCTTCAAGATTCGAGGAACCTCGATTTCAAAAATGTGTATATTCTTAATGTCATTGAAGGAATTCTGCCAGCTGCCAAACATTCTCAATTTCTGCTTTCCGAAAATCAAAGAAGTAAATTGGGATTGAAAACATACGAAGATATCAAGCTGCGTGATAAATATTATTTCTATCGGTTATTAGCATGCTGCGAAAACGCTGTAGTCTTCACGCGCTGCAACTTGGAAGAAAATATCGAAGTCAGCTCATTCATCGAAGAACTGAAATTACACGATCTGGTGGAAGAAATCGATAATTCCAATGAAAAAAACAATCTATATGAACTAACATTTTCTTCTCTTCTTAATAAAAATAATTATCCTCTTCCAAGTTTTGATAATATCTCATTAGATTTCTTTACCATCCCGCATGAGCAAAGTGATTTCCCGGATAATAAATTAGCTCTCAGCTTTTATCGTTGGGATAAACTGAAGAAAAATCCATTTGAGTATTACATTGAATATATTGCAGGTATCAAAGCTCGTAATCCGCAGGTTTCAAATGATTTCAGCAACAAATTGATCGGTACGATTTCGCACAATATCTTCGCTCTTACCTGGAATCGTTTGATAGAGGTTTATCAAAGTAACACGATCCATCATAATTTTATGTATAATACGAAAAACTATGTTGAGAAGGCTGTTGAACATTTCCTGAAATACAATAAAAAACTTAAATATCTTTCACCACATAATTATTCTGAAAATTATTTCAGGAATATCTTCATTCCAATTCTGAAAGACGGAATCGCAAATTTCTTTTACCGGCTTCACAATGATCTGCAATTCACAAATAAAAGTATCTCTGTATTTCCTGAAACCGGAAAAATAACGCAAAAGAAATTCTTTGATCTGGATGAGATCGAAATTTCCCTGCGTGGCAGACCGGATCTTCGCATCCACACAGCCGATGATGAATTGTATATTTTTGATTACAAAACCGGAAGTACTAATACTAAAAAAATCAAGAAATATAATGAGCAGTTACAGTTCTATGAATTTATAAGCTATCTCATTGAATCACCGGAATTTGAAAATAAACTTTACTCCTATCTGTTCTTTATTGAAGAGAAAAACTTATCAAAATTAACTAAAAGGGTCGATCTGAAAGAAGCAATAACAGAGGTTGTTCAAAACATTTTGGAAAACGGGTTTTCTTTGGTAAGATCGAAAGATGAATATGAAGATATCGAGATCACACGCCGGGACCTGAAGATGAAGCTGGAGTTGATGAAATGATACATGTAATAATTCCCAGTCTCTTATCCCCAAAATTCACACAGTATCTCTCGTTCCCAAAGCCCTCTTTGGGAACGACAAAAACCAATCAGGGGATTGGTAACGAGATTGAGGATTAAGCATGATGCCAACGATCATTCGAGCCAGTGCCGGAACCGGAAAAACCTACCGTCTTTCCCTGGAATTCATTAACCTGCTGCTTTCGCAGAGAGTGGATTTAAAGGAAATCTTGGTTATCACTTTCACCAAGAAGGCAACTGCAGAGATCAGGGAACGAATTTTCGAACATCTGCATAACATTGTTCATAATACCGAAGAAGCGCAAGAGATATTTAAGGGTTTGAAGGTGATCAATCCCGGACTAAAATTTGATGCGGAAGATTTTGAATTCTTGAAAAGCACTTATCAGAAGATGCTCACCAATAAATCGGAAGTGAACATCAGCACGATAGATTCGTTCATTAATGCAGTTTTCAGTGGAATTGTTGCGCCCTTCCGGAACATTGTGGATTACAGAATCGATAATAACATCAACGATGAATATCTCCCCGAAATCTACCAGCATATACTAAAAGATAGTAATCTACAGTTATACGAAGATATTTTCCTGCAGGCAAAACGAAGAAACCTGGAACAATTTAATAATTTCATAAAAGATGTGATCAATTATCGCTGGTTGTTCGAGTTCATCGATCTATCGAAATTTTCCGAAGCCGATATTGAAAAGAAGAAAGAAAATAGTTTACTATCTTACAAAAAGAAATTGGGTGAATTCCTGCAACTTCTCACTACCGAGATCAAATTGTATCTTGGCAAAAAAGATGATAAAATAACATGGAAACAACTGCTTCAAAAAGATCATTATCAATCAATGGAAAAACAAAAAGGTTTTAATTTGCTCGAAGCGGATAATCTACATGACCAGTTTTACAACTGGTTGACTGAAACTGCTTTCATTGAAGAGAATTATGCACTTCTTCTGGATGACAAGAATTTATGGAGTGGGAACAGGATCAGAAATCCAGAATTGAAACCAATTTTCCGGGAAATGCAACACGAATTGGCTAACTTTTTATTTTATGAAAAAGCGTTAAATGAGCAGTTTAATATTATTTCCCTCGCTGTAGAAATCTTGAAGATCTATGACAAAATAAAATTCAGAGATAAGATATTCACTCATTCCGATATTAGTTACTACACATTTCGATATCTGTATGACTCCGAGCTTTCTATCATAGATAATAAAAACATTTTGAACATTTTTTATGAACAGCTTTCATACAATATCCGCTTTATTCTGATCGATGAATTCCAAGATACCAGTATTTTGCAGTGGAAAATTTTCCAACCTCTGATCAATGAAACCTTGAGCGGTGAGGGACAAAAACCATACGGTGGCTTGATAGTTGTGGGAGATGAGAAACAGGCGATCTACGGCTGGCGTGGCGGTGAACGCAGATTGCTTTCAGGTTTTCATGAACTTTTAAACCTTGAGATGCAAACGGATTCCTTGACTATTTCCTTTCGCAGTAAACCGATCCTGATGAAATGGATAAATAGGTTGTTTTCTTCCGAATTTCTTACCTTTAATGATGATTGGGATTATACGAATATCGATAGCTTCAAAAAGCAAGATGGTTTCGTTCAGGTTCATTTTCGTAACCGTGAAAAGATCGAGGGAGCTCAACAGGAAAAGCTGGAGCAGGTTCACATCTATCATGAATTTGTGAATGAAACTCTTTTGCCGTTGATAAATGAGGGAAAAATCACGCTCCACGATACTGCCATCCTGATGCGAAAAAATAAAGAACTGGAAGAAATGGCAACCGTGCTGGATGAAGCAGGAATCAGCTACACATTGGAATCTTCCGGTTCGTTGTTCGATCACCGGGCAATAGAACCGATACTCCATATTTTGAAATTCATAGTGTACGAAGACCCGATCGAATTGATCAAATTCCTGCGCTCGGATATTGTGTTGATGCATCCCAAAGAACTAAAACAAATCCTGAGTGCTTATAAAAATGCAGCTGATCTTGATGAATTCTTCCAGCAAACTTCAGATGAGCATTATTTGAATATTCTTAAGAAAATCAGAGCTAAAAGGAATTCCATTGTAAATATCGTCAAAACGATTGTTGAAGAATTCAATATTACAAAACTATTTTCATCCGAAATAGAATTGAAAAACATTCATAGATTCTTGGGAATTGCAATAGAGTTTGAAAACACTAATCATGAGCATACCATCGATCTCCCCGGGTTTTTATCGTATTGCCGTGCACTTGCAGAAAAGGATGAATATTCGCAGCTTGGACAAACCTATTCCGATGCTATAAAATTACTCACTATCCATAAATCCAAAGGACTGCAATTTGAGACTGTTTTCACTCTTTTTGATGTAACTTCCAGTCCCGGTGGGAACTATCCCAGTTTGAAATTATATTATAACTTTGAAGATAACTTTGATGATCTACAGGATTTTGCTTTAACTTACAATTTCGATAAAATCCTTAAAAAATCCAATAAAAAGGATCTGATTAAAAAAGTTGAGAAAAGAAATGCTGGTGAAGAGCTGAACAATATTTATGTAGCATTAACCAGGGCAAAGAACAATCTCTTCATCTATCTTCATTACAAAAAGACAGGTGATCTTGAAAAATTGATCAGGGAAATTAAAGAAGATAATTCCGTTCTGAAAAATATTACAAAAACAATTTTCAACGAATTTTCCGACGATATGAAATCCATCTCCGATGTTCATCAAATAATTGAATATGGAAAAATAACAAGAGATATCTCCGAAGAAGAAATTCAGAAATCTGCTTCTGTACCGCTTGCAGGAAAATACCTGGAACTTTTCAATTGGGAAGATATTTCCGAGAAAGAGCAGGAAAATATTCATCAAATAAGAAAAGAATTTTTAGAGAATCAAAGCATTCTTAACGGAAATATTGTTCATTTTTATTTATCTAATATCAATTATGATAATGATCAAAACAGGAAAGCTGCTTTTTATAGAACAATTGCGAAATATGGAAGTTTGATGCATCGTGATAAAATTCAAGATATCATTGAAAAAACGAACAGCTTCATCAGAGAAAATATCGAGCTTTTCAGTAAAGATAATTGGGATAAGATTTTTAATGAATATTCTGTATTCGATAACTTTGGAAAGGAATTCCGAATCGACCGGATGATGGTGAATTCGAAGAGTAAAGAGATATTGATAGTAGATTACAAAACCAGTTCACATTACGAAAAAGAGCAGCTTGACAAATATAAAGAGATTATTGAAAAGTTGGCTGTGGTGAAAAAAGATAAATATAGTGTGAAGACAAAATTTATGGAAGTAAGAATTTAGCCGCAGATGAACGCGGATGGGAGCAAGAGAACTCCCCTAAATCCCCTCTTTATCAAAGAGGGGACTTCTTGCTTTTTTATACTCGTTACGAAGTTGCACTTCGTAACGCAAATGGATGCGAAGTTAAACTTCGCTTTCAATTATGTTCACAAGTTCAACTTGTGAACAAGATCACAAGGTGAGTTATAATTGACAGGAGCAAAAAATATGAGCAAACTAATGATAAGCGTTTCGGGTATACGTGGAATATTTGGTGAAAGCCTTACAACCGAGATCGCACAGAAATATGCTGCACATTTTGGAGTTTTTTGTAGTCGTGGAAAAATAATTGTAGGAAGAGATTCACGAACCAGTGGTCCGGAAATGTTTAGCGCTGTTTCTGCCAGTTTAATGAGTGTCGGTTGTGATGTAATTGACCTGGGAATCGTTTCTACCCCAACTGTACTTTTGGCTGTGGAAGAATCTGATGCAAAAGGCGGTATTTCCATTACAGCATCACATAATCCTGCAGAGTGGAATGCAATGAAATTCGTTGGTGAGAATGGTATGTTCCTTTTCCCACAGGAAGCTCAACTATTCATAGATTCCCTTGATGAACCGATCGAATTTGCAGGCATTGATGAAATGGGCAAACTTACACAGGATACAGAAGCTACAAAACGTCATATCAATAAAATCCTGAATATTCCTTATCTTGATATTGAGAAAATTAGAACAAAAAATTTCAAAGTTGTGATCGATTCCGTGAATGGTGCCGGTGGCTTGATCTCTCCCCGACTATTGAGAGATCTGGGCTGCGAAGTCATCGAGATTAACAGTGAACCGACCGGTATTTTTGCTCATACTCCAGAACCTTTGAATAAAAATCTGAAACAATTGGAAGAAGCTGTGGCAGCCTATAAAGCCGATATCGGCTTTACCACTGATCCCGACGTGGACAGACTGGCAATTGTTGATGAAAATGGAAAATGCATCGGAGAAGAACTTTCACTTCTTCTATCTGAGAAATTCATACTTTCCAAAGTGGAAGGAGATATTGTAACCAATCTTTCATCTTCGATGGCTTCGGAAGATATTGCAAAAAAATTTGGAGTTAAAGTGCATCGAACTAAAGTAGGTGAAATTAACGTTGGAAAAAAAATGAAGGAAATAGATAGCCCTGTAGGTGGAGAAGGCAATGGTGGTATCATTTGCCCTGAAGTACACTACACACGTGATGCTCCTGCCGGCATGGCATTGATCCTGGGTTATCTGGCTGAAAGTGGGAAAACGGTCTCCCAGTTAGCTGAAGAGATTCCTCATTATTATTTCGCTAAAGATAAAATAAAAGTTGCTCCGAACCAACTGGACAGAATAATGGCAAAAGTTCCTGAAATCTTTGCTGATCATAAACTCGACAGTACAGATGGAATTAAAGTTATTGGTGATAAGTACTGGATCCACCTCCGTAAAAGCGGAACAGAACCGATCATCCGTGTTTATGTGGAAAGTGATTCCCCAGAAAAATCGCAGGAATTATGCAGGGAAACGATTGAGAAGTTGGTTTCTTAAAAGTACTTACAGGATTACAAAGAGAAAATTCGTAACCAGTTATTTTTATTGTTCTTCCCATGAAAATGGAAATCTATGAACCTTAAAAAGGAGATTACTAATTCCCGACTTGTCGGGAGGAATGACAATTTAAAAATCCGGAGACAAACTGATATAGTAAGATGGTTTACTGAAATCGTATAGATCAGTATGCCAGGCTATATCCAATTTTAAAACAAAATATCCCATATTTAAACGTGGACCGAAACCAAATCCTAATTTTAAGTCTTTTAACCTGTCATTTTCATAGAACTTTAGTTTCTCATCTTCATCCCACACACTTCCCATATCTAAAAAAATGCTTCCCCGTATCTGCTGGAAATAAAGCGGCAGTGGAAAAGTTAATTTCAAATTATCTATAAAAGGATATCTCAATTCAAAACTGGTGAGAAATTTCCTTGTTCCTTCTATTTCTTTATCAAAACCACGAACACCATTGAAATAATCCAATTCAAACCGTTGATTTGTATCACCGATAATTGTTCCGCCCAATAAGCGTGTGGCAAAAGAATACCGTTTCTGGAAAAAGATATAATTACGTAGATCCGAATAAATTATTGAATAACTGTTTTTTGTTGAAAAACTTCTATTGAATAGTAGCGCTCCTCTCCAACCGGAAACCGGTCCTACACTTCCATAGATGGCATTGTCATGTACAAAAGTGATTTGAGGTGCTACCACCAGTTCACTCTCTTTTTCTTCCAGATCAAATTCCTCCATGAAATCCTCTGGAAGTTCTTCTTCAAGCCACTTTCCACTGATATCATCCCACCAGTCCCGTTTTATAATGCTCTTATAGAAAAGATTCTCGAAATCTACCCGCCAGAATTTATCGAAAGGGTAGCGCATGATTGTATACATTCCAAATTCGCGAATTCGTTCTCTAAAATAATCACTTGGTGCACCACTGGAATAAATAATCTGATACACCCACTCATCATTCAAGTAAAATCCACCAATACCATAATCGATGCGTTTAGCCAAGTAAAGGTAGTTAAGCACAATATCAGAAGCGTCAAGATCACCGGTAATTCCCAGGTTTATGCCTATCGAGTGGTTGCCCATCAGGTCGGAAAGACCAAACTGCAACTGAGCATAAGTGCCACCAGAAGGAGTATATGCCACACCGCCCCAGAGATAATCAAGCGCAAATTTAGTTTTATAAGGTTTAATTGCAGGCTCATTAACATCTGTTGGTCTTTCATCTAATTGCTGGTTATATGCCTGCCTTGTACTATCAACTTTAGCAAAATCCCACAAGTTTATCTTTGTAACCTGGTCGGGATATTCCGGTAATTCTTTTTTAAATTTTCTTTCTGTTTTTCCAAAAACTTTGTAACGTTCAATTTCGAATCTACTATAAAAATCATTGATAAATTCAAATTCCCGTGGAAGTTGATAATCAAAATATTCAAGATCATCCAGCGGATTGGATTTCATATAAATATCCCATCCACCATTATAAAAACCAGAGAAGATCAGTTCGTCGTCATTAATGCTGAGATCACCTGTAAAAACACCACCGTGCACATTGGTAACGTAGGCACGAGTTCCAGATTCCAAATCGATAATCTCAAAATTCGTGGTGATTTCCCTTTCTGCAATAAAAAGAATTTTAGAACCATCCTGTGACCATATCGGGAACTTATTATTCTCTTCATCGCTGGTAACCTGGAAGAACTTTTGTTGTTCAATATCAAACATGAAAATATCGTTGGTAAGTTTACTGAAAACCTGCTTTCTGGTAGTGTTTCCATTTTCACAACGTTCAGATGTAAATACGATCTTGCTATCATCGGGTGCCCATCTGGGCTGGCTGTCATAATAAAAATCATCGGTTATCTGTTCAATTTCTTCTGAGGAAATATCAAATATGAAAATATCGCATTTAATGTCTTTTTGACCGGCAAACACAATTTTTTTCCCATCTTTTGAAACATCTATCTCATAAAGAGCATCGAAACCCGGAAAAGAAAATTCATAAACCAGTTTTCCTGTTTCAATGTTCATAATATACAATTTATCTCCCGTGGATGTTTTTGAAACAAAAGCAAATCTTTCCCCATCAGGGAACCAGCTGAAATTATTTCTTTGAAAGTGAAATTCCTCAAATTTTCCGGTGGTTTCTCCACTTAATATTTTCTCATTTTTACGCAAACCCAGGCTATTACCCTTCCAGATATCGGTTCTTATATTTTTATTGGAAAAATATAGAAATTCCTCACCGGACGGAGAAAATCTGGGAGCAAAATTTAAATATGAACCATCTTTGGTATGGTCGGTTTTTCTTTCAAAAATTTCGTAAGGGATTTCGAACCTAGCAAAATCGGGGTAGTATTTCTTTTTCAAGTAATTCTTCCACAGTAATTGAACTTCCAAGCATTCTTTACCAAAAACCTTTTTGAAAGCTACATCCAGATTATTGTTGTATCTCACTGCATAAAATAGATCTATCACTTTATTTCGTCCATATTCCTCTTCAACGAAAACCAGGAAAGATTCACCCAGCCGATAAGCATAATAACCGCCTATCATGTTTAAATCACCAATTGTGCTATTAAAAAGAAGGTCGATCACAAACATATTATTATAAACATCTTCTCCGCCAATAGCTTCAAATTCAGGAAGACCTTCGTTGAACCAGAACGGCAAACCGCTCAAATTCAAAAATCGATTCCGATTGCGATTCAATTCGTTCACATAGGCGTGGGTAAGTTCGTGTACAAAGATCTCTTCCATTTTTTTGTAACTGCCATCAAAAGGAACGGCAATCCTGTTCCGTGCCGATTCAGTAAAACCTCCCACAGATTCATTGAGAAGCGGAAAAATAATATTTGTCGTTTCAAATTCCTGGTGTGATTTGTAAAAAATTACTGGTATGCGATTTTTTACAGGAGTTTTAAGATCTTTTTTTATATGATAATAAGCTTCCTCGGCAATAAGAGCAGCGGTTTTTCCAAATTGATCATCACCTCTCAGGAAATAAATATCAAAATGAAGCGTTTCGATCTTCGACCATTTTGTCCCGGGTTGCTGGATCTTATTTTTGCCAAAACTATATGAGAAAAGATCCAGGGCAACAACCAATATTAGCAGAACCAGTATATTTTTTTTCATTAATCTTCCTTAGTACTAAAACACTTTTATCTTAAAATACTTTTTGGGATTTTTCTTTATATCTTTAAGAAGCGAATCCAGATTGGCAGTTGCATTCAATAAATTTTCATATAACTCTTTTTCTGTGATCAGTTTATTCAGGCTGTTGTCTTCCAGAAGTATTTTTTCTGTTATAGCTTGAATATTACTGGAAGCTTTTTCCATTTCCGATAAAGTTATTTTAATTTCTTTCATAACATCAGCAGTCTGCGTGATCGTTTCGGAAATGTTCTCTTCATTTTCGCTTATCAATCTTGCCAGGTTTCCTGAGATGGTGGAAGTATTTGTAATCAGTTTTTCAATTTCATCCGCATTCCTGTTGTAACTCGAATTTATTTTACTAACGATCACCAGAGATGTATCTACCACAGCACGTAAATTCTGCAGGAATCCGTCATTATCATAGATCCCGTTCATCATCGATTCCAGACTGTTTACAACTTCGCTCAACTCTGCCACCAGTTTCGTAAGTCCGTAACTTTTTTCACCAGTTTGAATTTCTTCCAGGTTTAAAGTTCCCTCACCTTTACCGGGAATGATCTCGATTAAAACATCACCCATCAGGTTAGATTCTATAATGTAGAATTCAGTACCTTCCTGCATAGGAAAATCCAGTTCAACTAGAAGATGTACAACTACACCATCACTGCTAACTTGTAGATCTTTTACTCTTCCCTTTTTAACTCCATTTATTGTAACATCGCTGCCGATCTCCAGGTTCCCGGCATTTTCAAAATGCACCTTTACTGTAGTGTATTTTCGGTTTTCCATAACACCGGTAAACCAGGAATAACTTATAGCTAAAATCAAAATCGCAACAATCGAAAAGAATCCGACACGGAATTCAATATTTTTCTTATTTTGATGGAATTTCATATATATCCCCTTAATTTATATTTACAAATTTCTTAATATAAACTCTATTATCATTAATAAAATCGTTATATGTTCCGTCAAAAACAATTTTTTTATCATGGATCATGGCAATCCTGCCTTTGATCTTACGAATGCAGTTCAAATCGTGAGTAATAATAATGGAAGTAACAGCAAAATTATTATGGAGTTTTAGTATTAATTCAACGATTTCAGCTGCAATAATAGGATCCAGTCCCGTAGTGGGTTCATCGTAGATTATGTATTCCGGCTGCGTAATGATAGCACGTGCCAGGGCAACTCTTTTTTTCATTCCTCCGCTTAGTTCCGACGGCATCTTATCCAGGATATCTATCAATCCGAGCAGTTTTAATTTATCTGTAACCAGCACCAGAATTTTATCTTCGGAAAGCTTGCTGTGTTCCATTAAAGGCAGTGCAACGTTCTGGTAAACATTAAGTGAATCTAAAAGAGCAGCACCCTGGAAAAGCATTGCCAGCTTACGTCTGGAGGAATTCAATTCTTTACGGGAAAGAGAAAAAATATTTTTTCCATCAACCAATACAGTACCGGTTTCTGGATTAATTAAGCCTTCTATCGTCTTCATCAAAACGCTCTTACCGCAACCGCTCTGACCTACAATGGTAGTAATTTCATTCTTGCGAATATCCAGATCTATATTTTCAAGAACGGTTTCGCCATCGAAACTTATGGTAAGACCTTTTATTTCAATCACCTGTTTTTACCTCTACCCCGTCGAATCTTTTTTCTAATGGTAGAAAGTGTAAATATTTTTTTTCCAGTTCCATTTTGCTTTGTAGAAAAACACGAACATAATGATCGGACAAAGCAGTCCAGAATCCATTAACTTTATTTTCTATTACACCTTTTAACCTGATATCATTTTTAATAATAAAATTAATATATTCCTGTGTTTTCTTAGCAGATAATTTGGTGAGTAACTTTGTTCTTCTTTTGATATCGTTGCCATGTACCTGACCACTCATTTTCTCTGCTCTTGTACCCGGTCGGCGTGAATAGGGAAAAACATGCAGATATGTAAAATCCAATGATACAAGATATTCTTTAGTTTTTTGAAAAAGTTCTTCAGTTTCTCCCGGTAGACCTGCTATCACGTCGATGCCGATTGCTGCATCAGGAAAGATGGATATTATATTCTGAATTGTATTACTGAAATCATTTACGGTATATCTTCGCCCCATGTGGGAAAGCATCTCATCGCAGCCTGTTTGCAGCGGTATATGAAAATGAGGACATATCTTTTTACTTTCTCGAAAGAAGGTTAGAAGGTCATCACTGAAAAGTTGGGGCTCAATAGAACTTAATCGAATAAATTTTACATCATCAATTTTCTCGATATCAGTCAGAAGTTCAGAAAGATAGTAATTATCATTTTGCTCACGTCCATACAATCCCAGGTTGATCCCGCCCAGAACAAATTCTTTATAGCCTTCTGCTGCAAGTTTTTGAATCTGTTTCAGCACATTTTCTTTTTTCCTGCTGCGCGAATGACCACGAGCATAAGGTACAGCACAATAGGCACAATAATAATCACAACCATCCTGAACTTTGATGTAAGCGCGTGTTCTATCTATCATAGAAGTTGTGGAAATTTCCTCGAATTCAGGAACTTCGAGGATATCTCTGAAATTCAATGCATTAACATGGTTGATGCACTCCAAAATTCTACTTTTTGAATTGTTATCTACGACCAGATCGATATTTCCCAATTCCATTATCTTATTATAATTTCGCTGGGAATAACATCCAGTCACGATCACTTTAATTTTTGTAATTTTTTTCTTTTGTGCAAGTGCTTTACGAATTGCATTACGGCTTTTGTAATCGGTGCGATTTGTAACGGTACAGGTATTTATAATATACACATCGGCAGGTTGATCAAAATTAACGATACGATAACCATCTTTGATGAAATCATCCAGAATACAGGAAGTCTCATATTGATTGACCTTACAGCCAAAGGTAATTCCAGCAACCTTTTTTTTCACCACAAAGTCACCAAGACACTAAGTTTGATTTTTTTCTTAACCACGAAGACACCAAGATACTAAGTTTATTTTTATTTTCACCACAAAGTCACCAGAACACTAAGGTTTACTTTTATAGTATTCTAAGAGTTTTATAATATTATTCTTTTAATTCCATCTTTTATTAATGGAACATTGAAATTAATTAAAAATCCAAGTCGTTTATTTGTTAGCTTCATATATGTTAAAATTTGTGCTTCATAAACAGGATTCATTTCAATTACGGCTTTTATCTCACAAATTATCTTATCTTCAATTAATACATCTATCCTGAATGATTCATCTAACATTTTTCCATCGTAAACAATCGGAATGTTAACCTGTCTTTTAAATTTTATACCCCGTTTTGATAATTCGTAACAAAAGCAGATTTCGTATACTTTTTCAAGCAAACCAGGCCCAAGTTCTTTATGTATTACATAAGCAGCATCGATAACTTTTTTCGCTACTATTTCAATTTCTTCTGATAAAGGTTTATAATTCATATTTTTTCTTCGTGTCTTTGTGCCTTCGTGGTTACAGCAATCCCCAGTTCATCTAATTGTTCTTTAGCTACTTTCGAAGGTGATTGGCTCATCAGGTCGGCAGCTTGCAGAGTTTTGGGAAAGGCGATAACATCACGGATAGATTCTGCTTTTGCCATGATCATCACGATGCGATCAATTCCAGGTGCAATGCCGCCATGAGGTGGAGTAC
This sequence comes from Candidatus Cloacimonadota bacterium, assembly GCA_030621085.1. Classification (GTDB taxonomy): domain Bacteria; phylum Cloacimonadota; class Cloacimonadia; order Cloacimonadales; family TCS61; genus JACNIV01. The sequence goes on from JAUXIJ010000005.1 coordinate 48,898, forward strand.
CATAGCGCAGGGCATTCAGGAAGAAACCGAATTTTTCTTCCAGTTCTTCTTCGCTGAATCCTAAAACATCAAAGATCTTTTTCTGAACATCAAGCCTATGGCAACGGATACTTCCGGAAGATAGCTCTAAACCATTGCATACCAGGTCATACAGTTGCCCGATTATTTTTCCATAATCTTCTTCGTTATCAAAATACTTCAGATGCTCTTCTTTGGGCAATGTGAACATGTGATGTGCAGTTTCCCATCTCTGATCTTCTTCATTGTATTCAAACAGAGGGAAGTCTGTTATCCAAACGAAATTGAATTCATTCTCATCATATAGCTTCAATTTTCTGCCAAAATGATTCCTGATCTCTGCCAGAACCTTGAAAACAATTTTATCGGAATCAGCAGCAAAAAGTATCAGATCACCATTTTTTGCTTTGATTTTTTCCAAGATATTCCTGCTTTCTTCTTTTGAAAGGAACTTGGAAATACCTGCTATTAAACCGTTCTCTTCCACCTTGCAGAAAGCCAGTCCTTTCCCATCCAGATGTTTTGCAATTTTAGTAAGTTCATCTATCTGCTTACGTGAATATCCCGAACAACCCAGTGCAACAATACAGCGCACACTTCCACCAGATTCCAGAGCACCGGAAAAAACCTTGAATTCAGTATTTTTCAGGATATCAGAAATATCGATGAGTTCCATTCCAAAACGCATATCAGGTTTATCAATTCCAAATCTTTCCATTGATTCGTTATGAGAAAGCCTGGGAAAAGGAGTCTTAAGTTCAATGTTTATTGTTTTCCGGAAAATGTATATGAACATTTCTTCAATCACGTGGAATATTTCATCCTGGGATGCAAAGCTCATTTCCAGGTCGAGTTGAGTAAATTCGGGCTGCCTGTCTGCGCGCAGGTCTTCATCACGGAAACAGCGGGCGATCTGAAAATAGCGATCGAAGCCACCGATCATGAGCAGCTGTTTGTATATCTGCGGAGATTGAGGTAGGGCAAAGAATTTTCCTTTATGGATCCGGCTGGGAACCAGGTAATCACGGGCACCTTCGGGAGTACTTTTCATCAGTATCGGTGTTTCAATTTCAAAGAAGTTCTTTTTCGTAAGAAATTCACGCATTGCAAAAATTATCTCATGACGAAGCAGGATAATGTTTTTCAATTTTTCCCTCCTCAAGTCGAGGAAGCGATATTTCAGACGTAGGTCTTCTTCTGCCAGAATATTTTCATTTATCTGCACGGGAAGTGGTTCGGAATCGTTGAGGAGCAAAAGTTTATCTGCTTCCACTTCTATTTTGCCGGTTTTCATTTTCTTGTTTATGTTTGCCGTATCACGAGCAAGAACTTTTCCCGAAACAGCTATCACATATTCGTTGCGAAGTCTTCCGGCTTTTTTATGAACTTCCCGGCTTTCCGGTCTGAACACTATCTGGATCATTCCGGTAACATCCCGCAGATCGATGAAGATGAGTCCGCCAAGATCGCGGCGACGGTGTACCCAGCCCATGAGGGTTATTTTTTCACCTACATTCTTTTTATTTAGTTTTCCAGCAAAATGTGTTCTTTTGTTATTTCCAATAAAGTCCAGCATATTTATTTACCTCTTTAATTTACTCAAAATGAGACATTTAATAATTATGTTATTTTGTCAATGGTTTGGTTTATCAACCTTGTTCACAAGTTGAACTTGTGAACATAATTGAAAGCGAAGTTTAACTTCGCATACATTTACGTTACGAAGTATAACTTCGTAACGAGAGTAATAAAGGTTTTACAAATCCAGCTCTACTTCGTGATTCTCTTCTTTTGCTGTAGCTGCTTTTTTGAACGTGATATTTTCAGCAGGAGGTAAATTTGGTAATTTATTTTCTAAAAGATCTTCGACTGTAATTATCTGCAGCTTCTCAAATTTCCTGCCGAAATTCTGCTCTAAATAATATCCTTCCTTCTTGGCAGCCTGTTTCATTCCATCTGTAACCTGCCCGGCAAAACAAACAAAAAGCCCCATTACAGCTTCTCTATCTTTAATTGTTTGAATGAAATGATTTACCTGCTGCAAACTGGCATTACCGCTTTTTACTTCAATAAGAACAAATTCCTTTTTCCAGGGCATATCGAGAGTTAAATAACCGTCAAACCCGGGTTGGTTCTTATTCTCATTCAAAACACCATGCAGCATAACTTCAATGATCCATTCCTCAAACTTTAAACGCCCTTTTCTGGTTGCAGTTGCAAGCTCTCTGGCAGAAGCAATATCCCGCGGGAAACCAAAAATCTCGAATGTTTTACGAACACCCGTTCCATAAGCATCCATCAATCTTTTTGTGATGAGCTTAACTGCCAAATGAGAAATATCCACTCCAACCCATTTTCGTTTTAGTTTTTGCGCTACGGAAATTGCTGTACCGCATCCACAGAAGAAATCCGCAACTACATCTCCCTTATTGGAACTGGCTTCTATTATCTTTTTTAAAAGCGCTTCCGGTTTTTGGGTAGGATAGCCTAATCGTTCATGTGAAGCTTGATTAAGGATGTCCAAATTCCAAAAATCTTTTGGTTTAATTCCAATCTTTTTATCAAGATAATCGACTCTAACCAAATCAGGTTCTTTTTCTAGCCATTTTATGTTTATGTCCGTTTTATTTTTTATTGGACTACCTTTAATATTTCTACCATGTAATCTAAATTTTCGACCTTTTGAATCCGAATATTTATACTTTTTTATTGTAACTTCAGAGAATGGTTCTGCAACAACTTCCCAATTATAATAATAATTTTCATTTTTTGTATAAAAAAAGATAATGTCATGTTGAGGTACAAATCTTGTTTTGCTTTGATACATTGTTGTGTTTTTACACCAAACAATTTCATTTTTAAAATTCTTTTCATTAAAAATCAAATCACATACAATTTTCAAATAATGACTCATTGTCGGGTCACAATGCAAATAGAAGCTTCCTGTATCTTTCATCAGTTTTTGCATATACCAGATGCGGATGCCCATCGTGGCAAGATAGGAAATTGCACCTTTTGAGATATTTATTTTATCGAGAGCTTCAAGGAAATTGGAAAGATTCATATCAATGTCTTTTATTTCTTCAATGGTATCAAGATAAGAAACATTGCTCCATGTATCTGCAAAAGCCTGCTTTTGTGCTTTTGTATCTTCCATGTCGATGCTTTCATAAAGAACATTATAATTGCGTTTACTGTTAAAAGGCGGATCGATGTAGATGAGGTCGATGAATCCGTTTGGATATTGTTTGAGCAGTTCTTTCATTATTTCCAGGTTATCACCAAAATATAGTTTGTTCATAATTTGCTCCTGATATTTATGGATTCCCGTCCCCGATTTCTCGAGGACAAGCTTTCATGGGAATGACAAAGTCGCGGGAATGTCAAAGAAGAAAAGACACCTCTGTCATCCTCGACTCCGATCGGGGATCTCGTTTAACACTATCATGGATTCCCGCTTTCGCGGGAATGACAAAATCTTTATCAGTTACTTATCCTTTTTATCACCCCGTACAAACTGGATGGTATTATTGCGATAAACAAGCTGACATGATTTGTTATCGGAAGCAAGTTTGGGAAAAAAGATAAATCCTGATTTTTTAGCACCGGGAATGATCTTTCCAAAATTAAGTGAGTAGGTTATCAGGTTCTTTTTTGCTTCCCGCCATTCTTCCAATATCCTGCGCTGATCTTCAAAAAGTTGTTGAGTATCGGTTAGTTTATCATCTTCAATATTTGCAATCACCAGGTATTCAAGCTGTTTTGGCAGTAACAACTTCTCAATGTAGTCCAGGCTTACCACGTCGAATTGGTTACCCTCCTCATCCAGCAGGCTGATATCGGAAGAATTTAATTCCATATCTTCATTCTGCCTGTTCTTAACTTGAATGTAGAATGTAGTGAAATAATCTGTAAGGTTTTGCGGTTCTTTGATCCAATACATATTCTCAGCGGCAAATGTCCAACCTTTGGTCTTGATCACGGCATAATCGTCAGTAATAATCACATTTTCAGATTTCACCGGGATATACTTGATAGTGCAAGATGAAATGATAACAAATATCAGACACAACAAAATTACCATCAGCCATTTTTTTAGTGTCATAATAAATCCTTTGCTCAATTATGAGCAGAGACGATTTTAAAATCGTCTCTGCTTCAGGTCTGTTATTAAAATATCACTTTTTATTCGTCAAGTCCTAAATCCAATTGAATTTCTTCACCGCTTTCAATTTCCGGTTTTTCTTCTACAGATTCTTCTTCTACAGGAGCTACTGTAACAGGTTCTTCTTTCACAGGAATTTCTTCAACAGCCTCTTCTGCTGGTTTATTATTGGTGTCGGCACTTTCATCAGAGCCTGGAGTTGTTGTAACAGGTTCTTCTTCTACAGGAATTTCTTCACCAGCTTTTTCTGCAGCTTCTTGTTGTTCTTCAGGTTCATTATTGGCGACGGTACTTTCATCGGAGTCTGGAGATTCTACCGGTGTTTCGGGTGATGTTTCAAATAACTCCTCTTCTACATCAGGTTCGGCTGCAATTCTTGCAATGTCGTAAACCTTATCTTTGTCGTTAAGTTCGATAAGTTTTACACCTTGTGTATTCCTTCCTATAATGGAAATCCTATCAACTGCCTGTCTAATTATCATTCCTTCTTTTGTAACTATCATCAGATCATCGTTATCTACAACCTCGAGCAAAGAGATAAGTTTGCCGTTCCTTTCTGTAGTTTTAAGAGTAATAACACCTTTTGATCCACGTTTAGTGACCTTGTAATTTTCTACTTCCGAGCGTTTGCCATAACCATTTTCACTAATGGAAAGAAGAGTTCCTTCTCTTTTTACAACGACCATGGCCACAACTTTATCATCCTCTCTTAACCTTATGCCGCGCACACCTTGAGAATTCCTGCCCATAGATCTGGCATCTGTCTCATTGAACCTGTTGGCATATCCACCACTGGTTGCCAGAATAATATCGTTATCACCTTCAGTGATCTGCGCATCGATCAATTGATCGCCTTCCAATAATCTAATGGCAATGATACCATTTACTCTTGGTCGGGAAAAAGCATTTAACTCAGATTTTTTGATCGTACCTTTTTTCGTTACCATAGTAACAAAATACGGTTGTTCGAAATCTCGAACTGTAACAAAAGCTTCGATCTTTTCTTCTCTTTCCAGTTGCAGAAGATTAACAATAGCTTTACCCCGGGCAAGTCTTCCAACTTTTGGGATGCGATAAACTTTCAGCCAATGACATTTCCCAAAATCTGTGAAAAATAATATGTAGGCATGAGTAGAAGCAACAAAGATACTTTCGACAAAATCTTCTTCCTTCAGATTGGAACCGGAAAGTCCTTTGCCACCTCTTCCCTGCTTCCTGTATGTATCGATGGGAAGACGCTTTATATAACCATGATGAGAGATCGTGACCACCATATCCTCGTCAGCGATCATATCTTCGGTTTCAATATCAGCAGAACCTTCCAGGATAGTTGTACGACGAAGATCATTATATTTTTCCTTTATTTCGTTAACTTCCTTCTTAATTATATTCATACGTAGAAGACGCTTTTCTAATATATTTTTCAGTTTATCAATAATTTTAAGCAGATCATTATATTCTTTTTCGATCTTTTCTCTTTCCAGTCCTGTGAGTCTTTGAAGCTTCATTTCCAGGATCGCTTTTGCCTGTATCTCTGAAAGACCGAATTTTTCCTGCAGAGCATTACTGGCAATTTGAACGGTTTTGGAAGAGCGGATGGTTTTTATTACATCGTCGATATTATCGAGAGCAATACGATACCCTTCAAGGATATGAAGCCTCCTCTCCGCATTATCAAGTTCAAACTGTGTTCTGCGAACCACAACTTCATGTCGGAAATCAACATAATTCTGTATCATTTCCTTTATATTGATAACTTGTGGAATTCCATTTACCAAAGCACGGTTGTTAACACTGAAACTTCCCTGCAGTTGAGAAAATTTATATAATTTATTCAGAACAGAACTGGCTTCTGCATTTCTTTTTATCGCAATCACCAGTCTCATTCCCTGCCTGCCGGATTCATCGCGTATATCGCTGATACCTTCGATGCGTTTATCCTTTACTAATTCCACGATCTTGTCTATCAAGAATGTTTTATTCAGTTGATAAGGAATTTCTGTTATCACTATCATTTCCGCACCGTTATTTTTGGTCTCGATCGCAGCTTTACCTCTCATGATAATTCTTCCATGCCCGGTAAGGAAATAATCTTTGATACCCTGAGAACCAATAATATAGCCACCTGTGGGGAAGTCAGGTCCTTTTATATATTCGAGCAGGTCGAGCGGTTCTAATTCGGGATTCTCGATATAAGCAATGATCCCTTCACATATTTCCGTAATATTGTGTGGAGCCATGTTTGTAGCCATTCCCACAGCGATCCCTGACGAACCGTTAACCATAAGGTTCGGAAATTTAGAAGGAAATACTACAGGTTCTTTTCTGGTATCATCGTAGTTAGTTTTGAAATCGACGGTTTCCTTTTCCAGGTCATCCATCAGGTCAACTGCTGCTTTCTGAAGACGTGCTTCCGTATAACGCATCGCTGCTGGTGGATCGCCATCCTGGGAACCAAAGTTACCCTGTCCGTCAACAAGTTGATATCGCAGACTCCACGGTTGAGCCATTCTTACCAGTGTGGGATAAATAACCTGTTCCCCATGAGGATGATAATTACCGGAAGTATCACCAGCTATTTTTGCACATTTTCTAAAACCTTTTCCGGGAGCAAGATTAAGCTCGTTCATCGCAAATAATATTCTTCTCTGAGAAGGTTTAAGACCATCCCGAGCATCCGGTAATGCTCTGGATACGATCACACTCATCGAGTATTCCAGATAAGATTTTTTTAACACATCTTCAATTTCAATTAATTCTATCCTTGATCTATCGTGTATCATTTTTTCCCCTTAAATTTTATTAATAATAATCAGGTATGCTTATTTAAACACTTACTTCCACATATTTGGCGTTAGTTTCTATGAAGTTTCGCCTGGGTTCTACTTCATCACCCATCAGTATGGTGAACATTCTATCAGCTTCAATCGCATCATCTATTTTCACAGAAGTTAAAATTCGCTTTTCAGGATTCAGAGTTGTTTCCCACAATTGGTCAGCATTCATTTCTCCCAGACCTTTGTATCTCTGGATGTGAACCCCTTTTGAACCCCAATCTTTCATTATTTCATTACGCTCTTCTATAGTGTAAACATAACGTTTGCTTTTCCCCTTTCGCAATAGGAATAATGGTGGTTTGGCAATGTAAATGTGACCATATTCCACGAGCGGACGCATATAACGGAAAAAGAACGTGAGAAGAAGAGTAGCAATATGCTGTCCGTCAACATCGGCATCAGACATTATAACAACCTTATTGTAACGCAATTTTGAAATATCGAATTCATCACCGATACCTGCTCCTAAAGCCAGAATAATAGGTTGAATCTTTTCGTTATTCAATACTTTGTCTATACGGGCTTTTTCTGTATTCAGCATTTTTCCCCAAAGTGGCAGAATAGCCTGGAAGGTTCGATCTCGTCCCATTTTTGCAGAGCCACCGGCAGAATCTCCCTCAACCAGGAATATTTCTGTCTGGGAAGGATCCTGGATGGAACAATCAGCCAGTTTTCCCGGCAGACTACCGCTTTCCAGAACGGATTTTCTGCGAGTAAGTTCACGTGCTTTACGGGCTGCTTCACGGGATCGTGCTCCCAGAATGGCTTTCAGGGAAATATTCTTAGCTTCCTGGGGGTGCTCTTCAAAATATTCCATTAATTTTTCATAAACAATGGAATTCACAATACCTTCTATATCGCTGTTTTGCAGTTTTGTTTTGGTCTGTCCTTCAAATTGCGGTTCAGAGAGTTTAACGCTAATAACTGCTGTAATACCTTCCCTTATATCGCTGCCGGCAGGTGCAACCTTTTCATTTTTAAAGCCATTTGCATTCTTGATATATGTATTTACAGCACGGGTTAGAGCAGACTTGAAACCACTGAGGTGTGTTCCTCCTTCAATGGTATTAATATTGTTGGCAAAACTGTAGATCAATTCCTGGAAACCTTCATTATATTGAATCGAAACTTCAAATTCCGTTCCATTCCTCTCCCCATTTATATAAATTGGTTCGGAAAAGAGAGCTTTCTTATTTTCATTTAAAAACTGAACGAAAGAAATAATTCCACCTTCATATTGGAAGTTATGCTTTTTCCCTGTGTTCTGGTCTTCCAGTAGAATTCTTATTCCTTTATTTAGAAATGCCATTTCTCTCAATCTTACCGAAAGATAATCAAAACTGAACTCAATTACTTCAAATATCTCAGGATCCGGAAGGAATGTAGTTTTAGTACCTGTCTTACGAGTTTTCCCTACTTTATCTACATCGGTTACAGGTTTCCCTCGTTCATAACGTTGGCGATATACATTACCCCCACGGTAAACTTCTACTTCACACCATTTCGACAAGGCGTTGGTAACAGATACACCTACTCCATGCAAGCCACCGGATACTTTGTAGGATTTATCATCGAATTTACCACCTGCGTGTAGAATGGTCATCACAACCTGGAGAGCAGAAACTTTTTCAACAGGGTGCATATCGACAGGTATACCGCTTCCATTATCGACTACTGTGCAAGTGCCATCAGTATTTAATGTAACAACGATACTGTCACAACGACCTGCCAGAGCTTCGTCTATACTATTATCCACGACCTCGTATACAAGATGATGCAGTCCCCGTTCAGTTGTTCCGCCAATGTACATTGCCGGTCGTTTTCTTACAGCTTCCAAACCTTTAAGAACTTTAATATTTTTCGCTGTATATTTTGGATCTGTCATACCTAACCTCTTTCTTTTTTCAAATTTTTTCTATCATATTTTCCAATTCATACATGTATCCATTTCCGCCTGGCAGGAATATGTGTCAATTAATTTATTTGCATAAAGTTAGCTATTTTTTTCTTAAAAATGCGTTTCTTTGGAATAGGTTTGTATCTTATTATTATATAAGAAGTTACGAAGCTACTTTTTAAGAAACTGAAAAATTATAAATAAATTATGGAAATATTTTTTTTATTTCAGGAAAATTTCGTATAATAATTTCTATTTAATGTTACGATAGAAATGAGTCATGGAGCGGATCTGGAACTTATCAGTCAGTATCGTCCAGCAGATTCTTCCATTTATTATCGGAAGATGAAGATGAGGTATATTTTCCCAAGCTGATCACAACATTGATGGAACTCTTTTTGGGAATTAATTCGTCAGCCATTGGCTGAGAATAGATAATTTTTCCTTTAGTAACTTCTTCCGAATATCGAAAGATCTTTTCTCCTAAAGTAAGTCCGGCATTTTCCAGTTTCAGCTTGGCTTCCACAACCTTAAGATTATCAAGATATGGTATGCGAACAAGCTCCGGCCCATCGCTTACAGTAACATTTATAGTACGATATTTTTTTGTCATAATTTCCGGGTTAGGAGTTTGAGAGATTATCTTTCCCTTTTCGATCTCTTCATGATAAACGACCTCTGTTTGAGTAACATAGAGTTTTAATTCCTTACATTTTTTGCGTGCGATCTCGTAATTCATGCCTTGCAAATCAGGTACTATTACTTCATTCCTGTGTCCTACGATGATCTTCATAATTATGTCTGCAGCAAAGAATGCAACGATAAACACCAATATCAGAATGCCAACAGCAATAAAGAAACCTTTTAATTTCTGCATTGATAACTCCTAATCAATTTTTTGCAATTTGGCAGCAAAAGCGCCATCTATATCATGTTCAAACGGCAATGTTTTCAGATAGCCGTTCTCAGTAAATTCTTTTTTAATAAATTCACTGGCGGGAATAAGTTTGAAACCTCTATTTTTTGCAAGGAATTTTTCGATCTGCAGTTCATTTTCTGCTTTATTTAAGGTACAGGTGCTATATATTATAAATCCACCGGGTTTAACGAAGGAGGTGCCCAATTTGAGCGCATCACTTTGCAATTTAAGCAACTTAGGCATATCCTGGTTAAGTTGCCAGCGTAATTCAGCTTTTTTCTGGAAAACTCCCCATCCGGAACAAGGCACATCTAAAAGAACTTTATCATATGCGGCTGCAACAGGTCCAAAACGAAAGGCATCTTCCGCATTTAATCTCATATTTTTTATCTGCAAACGTTCAACAGCTTGTTTCAGTTTTTTTATCTTATTGGGAAATTTATCAACGGCAATCACTTCTCCGGTATTTGCCATGAGCTCGGAAATATAAGTAGCCTTGCCACCAGGAGCAGCAAACAAGTCCAGAATATTCTCATCAAGTTCCGGATTCAGAAGCTCTACAACCAGGGCAGCAGATGTATCCTGTATGGAATAATAGCCCTCAGAAAAAGCGATCTCGTTCAATATTGCCCGTGGCTGATCAGAGATTAGTATATTTTCGGAAGCTTCGCTGGAAATTGTTTTGATGTTTCTGCGATTGAAATATTGCATCAGGTGCGATTTGCTAGTAGCCATATGATTTACTCTGATATGAAGTTTGGGTACATCATTGTAATATATACACAGCATCTCGGTTTTTTCTTCTCCCCAATATTCCAGCCATTTATCAATAATTTTTATAGGAAATGAATATTCCAGAGCAAGACGTTCATTGATATTAACAGGATATTGTATCTGTGGAGAACGCAAGTATGCTCGCAATATGGCATTCACAAAATTACCGATCTTATCTCCATATAGTTTTTTTGCCAGACTCACAGTTTCATACACAGCTGCATATTCGGGAATGCTATCGAAATATAAAAGCTGGTACAATCCCATATAGATAATAATTTTGATCTTTTTACTTGTAGCAGTAAATTTTCTCGGGTCTGCATATAATGAAGCAATATATTCCAGATTGCTTTGCATTTTAATTATACCTTTTACTAAAGCGTAAAGAAGGTCTGCGTTTTCGTTTGCTACTTGTAATCTTTTGGACATCTGCTGCAGTAATTTATCTGAAAAAAGATTTTTGGAAAGAACTTTTACTATGATCTTGTAGGCTTCAAGCCTGATGTTTATCATTAACTTCTCTTTCTATACAATGCTTTAATGCAAGCTTTTACTATTTCTTCAGAAGTAGTAAATTCCTGTTCCTTTAGAAGTGCAGAGAATATTTTACGTATTTCAAACTGTTTATATCCTAAAGTTAACAAAGCAGATTCGGCTTCTTTTATCATATCAGTATGACCTATGCCACCACCATTCAGCAATTGATCTGGCTGGATACTTCCCACCCGGTCTTTCAATTCAATTATCAAGCGTTCGGCAGATTTCTTCCCAATACCCGGAATAGTAGCTATCAGGCTTACATCTCCTATCTGGATAGCATGGATAAGGTTTCCCACAGATAATCCCGATAGAATAGAAAGGGCAAGTTTGGGTCCTATTTTTGAAATAGCGATAAGATGCCTGAAAAGTTCTTTTTCTTCTGAAGTAATAAAACCGAATAACCTGTTCCCATCCACTTCATTGAAGGAATAATGAATCAGGAGTTTAACTTCTTTGCCTATTTCCGGTAATTTATCAAAAGTACTTAATGGAATATTTACTTCATAACCTACACCCTGGCAGTCAATAATAGCTATTACCGGTTCTTTCCCGGATAATACACCTTTTAAATAAGAGATCATAATTTTATCCCGAGTTTAATTTTATTAAACAAACATAACGCATTTGCCAATGCATCGGTAGCATCCTGAGTTTCAGGTTTGATATCGATCTTAAGTATCTTTTTTACCATATACTCCACTTGCTCTTTAGATGCATTTCCATTACCCACCACAGATTTTTTTACCTCGCGGGGAGAATACTCTACAATTTTTATTTTTCTTTGAGCAAGAGCAAGTAAAATTGCACCACGTGCATGACCCAGAGTAAAAGCAGATTTTATATTTTTCCCGTAAAATATGGTCTCAACTGCAGCAATATCGGGTTTGTATTCATCAATGACCTTATCAATTTCTGAATAGATTACAGCCAACCGCTCTGCCAGATCCAAAGTGGGATCAATTTTGATAACATCACAGCCGGCAGCTACTATTTTGTTATTCTCTAATTGCAAAATACCATAGCCACAAACATGACTACCGGGATCAATTCCAATAATTATCAATCCGCCGATAACCTCTCTATTATTTCATCAGATATTTCAAAATTAGCATATACTTTCTGGACATCATCATTATCTTCCAATTGATCCAGAAGTTTTAATAATTTCCCAGCCACGTTATCTGCATTAACAGTATTTTTGGGGATACGTGTCTGTTCAGCCTTTTCTATTTGATATCCGTTTTCTTCCAGGATTTTATGCACAGAATGCAGATCTGAATAAGCAGTAAATATTTCGTAATTTTCATTTTCGCTCGAGAAATCTTCTGCACCGGCATCGAGAGCAGCCATCATCAGTTCATCTTCGTCTACACCTTCTTTATTAATTTCGATGCTGCCTTTTGGTTCGAATATCCAGGAAACAGAACCGTTTTCTGCCAGGTTACCACCAAATTTTGAGAAAATGTGCCGGATATCTGATACAGTTCTTTGTTTATTATCGGTAAGTGTTTCTACAATGATTGCTACACCATCGTGCCCATAACCCTCATAAGTATAACTTTCATATTTAACACCTTCCAGTTCACCTGTTCCTTTTTTTATAGCTTTTTCAATGTTACTGCTCGGCATATTGTTATTTCTGGCAGTAGTAATGGCAAGACGCAGTCTGGGATTCATTTCCTGGTTTCCACCACCTTCTCGGGCTGCTACAATTATTTCTTTTACCAGCTTGGTGAATAGCTTGCCACGTTTTGCGTCGGCTGCACCTTTCTTGTGTTTAATAGAGCTCCATTTACTATGACCGGACATAAGACCTCCATGTAAGAATTATCCACCTTCAAAAGGTGTCATCATCCGCAGGGTGATTATTATTGAAAAACAGGATCAATCATTTTTTTCGTTGGCTGCAGCTATCACTTTAACAGCAATTTCATCAGGAACTTTCTCCAGGTGAGAGGGTTTTTGCACGAATTTACCTCGACCTTGTGTAAAAGACTTCAAAGCGGGGAAATAATTAAATAGTTCAGCCAAAGGTATCTGAGCATTCAGTATCTGTTTTTTCCCTTTTTTATCCATTCCCAGTATCTTCCCACGACGAGTGGAAACATCACCCATCACGTCACCCATATATTCTTCCGGTATAATGATCTGAACTTCATGGACGGGTTCGAGTAAGATCGGCGAAGCTGTTTCAAAGGCTTTTTTCAGGGCATTCCAAGAAGCTATCTTAAAAGCCATCTCAGATGAATCCACATCATGAAAACTACCATAATGTACTTCAACACTGATATCTACAATGGGATTTCCCGAAACAATACCTTTTTTCAATATTTCATTTAAACCTTTTTCGATTGCCGGAATGAATTTTGTGGGAATAGTTCCACCAACAATAGAGTTGATGAATTCAAATCCTTCGCCACGCGGTTTGGGTTTAACTCGAAAATAAACTTCTGCGTATTGTCCACGACCACCGGATTGCTTTTTGTGCTTATAACTAACATCTGTATTACCTCGAAGTGTTTCTTTATAAGGAACTTTAGGTGTTTTCATTTCTGCTTCGATCTTATAACGTGATTTCAATTTTTTTGCCAGTAAACCTACTTGTTGTTCACCAATACCGGAGAGAACAGTTTCTGCTGTTTCAGTATTCATTTCAAGATGAAGTGTAGGATCTTCTTCCAGAAGCTTACTGAGAGATGTTCCTATCTTGTCCTCATCGTGCTGGTTTACAGCTTTTATGGTTTGCCAGAAAACCGAAGAAGGCAGTTCAGGTTTAGAGAGCATGAGTTTGGAACCCGGTTTCACAATTGAATTAAAGCTGCGGGCAACTTTCATTTTTACAAGGGCACCAATATCTCCAGCTTTAATCTTAGATGCATCGGTACGGTTTTTCCCAACCACAAAATACATAGAACCCACTCTGTCTTTACTGTCTTTTTCAGGGATCAAAACATCTATTCCAGCGGTAAGTGATCCTGAAAAAACTCTTACATAAGCCAGATCACCAACGTTCGGGTCTGAGAATGATTTGAATACAAATGCCAGTAGTTCACTATTTTCTGAGATTGCAATATTTTTTTTAACTCCATTTTCTTCAATTTCCACTTCATTTATATCAGCAGGTGAAGGAAAATAATCAACAATTGCATTCATAAGTTCGCTCACTGCTATATTATGTGTAGCAGAGCAGGCAAATGCAGGTACTAAAGATCCTTTTGTAATTGCATTCTTAATGCCAGATGCAAGTTCATCATCAGTTAATTCACCGGCTTCAAAATATTTTTCCAAAAGAGCGTCATCACTTTCGGCAATAGCTTCCATCAGAACCATTTTATTTTCTTCGTAACTATCAGCCAGATTGGCAGGTATTTCAGTTTCTTTACCACCAATATAAGCCTTGCCTTTAATTATATCTACGATACCTTCAAATCTGTGTTCGCTACCAATTGGAAGGAAAACCGGTACAGGATTTAGATCGCAATTCTCTTTAATAGCATCCAGTGTTTTAATAAAATCTGCACCTTCGTTATCCAGTCTGTTAATTATTAAGCATTTTGCAGCATTGCTGTTTTCAAGTAATTCGATAGATTGTTCCAGGCTCACCTCATAACCAGCAGATGCGTTTGCTACAAAAAGAAGTGTATCTGCAGCAATAGAAGCAGCTATCTGTTCGCTGGCAAAATCTGCATAGCCAGGTGTGTCCATTATGTTTATCTTACATTTCTTCCAATTATAATTGGCAACACCAATAACCATAGACATACCTTTTTCGATCTCTTCCGCACTGAAATCCATTACTGTGTTACCTTCTTCAATTTTACCAACTCTGGTTGTAGTTTTTGAATTATAAAGTAGTTGCTCAGCCAGGCTGGTTTTTCCTGCACCGGAGGCACCAACTAGAGCAATATTTCTAATATCTTTCATATTTCCTCCAACATATTATATACATTTCAAACGTATAACAATTTAAAGACAAACAAAAAAAATTGTCAGCTATTTTCTTGTCAACACTCTACTTCAAAATAATAACTTTTCCGATTTTTTCAGTAACTTTAGAGTTTGAAAGTTGTTTGGCTTTTATTTTATAGAAATAAGTATTATTAGCAATTTCATCTCCGTCACCATCTCTGCCATCCCAATAAACCTGGTTATATCCTGCTTCACAGGAAGGCTTTTTCAAGATACGAATCTTTCTGCCGGTAATAGTATAGATTGAAATCGTAATATCGGAATCTTCTGTTATTATAAAAGTAAAATAACCATCCTTTTCCATTGGATTGGGATAGGGAAGCATTTGTTCGATGGCAACTTTACCTGAACTTTTGGCTTTGAATGTTGTTTCTGCCAGAGTAGCATTGTTGAAATTATCAAATACGATAAGTTGGAGAATATGGCTTCCTTCCTCAAGGTCATTCAGTTGCCAGGAAAGCTCTCCTTTAGTACAGGAACCAACATTATAAACAAAACCCGAGGTAACATCGATCGGTTCGAAACTATTATCCAGGATAAGCAATATCTTATGTCCCGAAGATCCCAGGATATTAATTCCATTTTCATCTTCTATTTCAGCTATTAACAGCGGATCGGTGGATACATAATCACCTTCAACAAATGTTCTATCTTGTTTTAATCTCCACTCCGACTCCAGCCACAATTGAACTTGAGGTGAACCCATGCTGGTAGCATTTACCGGTATACCACTGAGTTTAAGCGGATGGAAATAATTTAAATAATCTTTATTCTGAGAATCTTCAAATACATAGCTTATGAGCCTGCCTTTTTCTCCGGCATGAACATCATCCGGAACGATAAATTGCGCATCATAGTTACTATTTGTAATATCTATTTCGCCATTGAAGAAAGAGTTGCCGTTAATTGTATAATCCACAGAATATACCAGAGTGTCTGGACCAGATGATGTGCTAACTACCATTGAATTAGTATAAAAAAGATCATATTCAGATTCATAAGCCCTGAATTCTCCAATCTCATTGATAAACGAGGATTCTCCAAAAGTTCCGTTTACCTGAGCCAGTTCCCTGGCACGCAGGCTATCGGGAACACCACTGATAGAGCCCATAATCTCAGGTTGCGTTACCGGTAAGATCGGATCGCCCAATATATTATACAAGCGGCTATTGCCAATATAATTAGAAGACATTTGGTGTTTAGCATAAAAAAGTGATCTGCCTATGTTTTCCCGTTCATTTATTGCAGCTTCTAAAAACCATTCCATAAGGGTTGTGTTTGGTGTGGGAGAGCTTTTTTCAGTTGCAGCAAGAGAAGCAATGGAACCGCCATCGTCATAAAATAATAACTTCTCAGCGATACAATCGTAGGAAGGTTCGCTATATTTTCCCACACTGCAGGAAGCTGCTATAAAAAGGGGAAGGTGTTCTGAGTTCTGCAAAAGCCTTAAATGTACGGAACCCCTGAAATAATCTTCATCTCCAAGAACGTCCTCGTTTCCGTGACCGATATAATACCAGATCAATCGCCCTTCATTCAGTTTGTTCAACATTGCATCTCGAGCATCGGGTTTATTCTGATATTCATCAAAATTATATTCTATCCCATATACCTTATCTATAAATATGCCTTTATTTAGAACTTCTCCAACATCTTCTGCCCTGGCTGTATGATTCATCCCGTCATTTGTGCTTAATCCTTCCAAACTACCTTTTTTATGTTCATCATCTGCCAGAATCAAAAGTTTATTACGCCAGAATCCTGGATTTGGATTTTGAACATATTCAGTAATCCTTTCCATATAAAGATCCATATCATTGTCATTTTTGGCAGGGATCCTGCCGATTACAAGATCGGGATATACATTATTATCAAAATCTACAAATATATCGTCACTTACTGCAAAATCATCGATGGGATAGGTTATGATCTTACACTTTTCATTTTGAGGATCCCAATCGTGGATGCCTGAACCCATCAGAATCACATATTCCAGCGTCTCCTGATTTGATATGTATAATGAATCCAAATAGCTCTTAATCGCTACATAATCTATTTGTCCGTATGCAGCAAAAATGTCTGCCTGCCTTTTCAGCTCACAAACCAGATCAGAATGCAGGTTTGCCAGCTCTTGCGCCTGAGCTTCAAATACTCCCTGCTCAGGATAGATGATTATGCACTCGATACCTTCTCTTTCACGGGAATGTATTTTCGGTAATCTCCTAACAAAATTCTCTACACGTTCAGCAGTACTTAAGTTTTTTACATCGTTCAATCGTAAAGGTTCATTGGCATATTCACCGCCAATTGTAAGCCAGAGTATCTTTTTCTCTGAATGTTGAATTAGTTCGGGAGATTCATAATTTTCTCTGAAAAAGAAGATCCTGTCACCTTTATCAAATGACCCGTCGTTACCATCTTCCATGTAAACAGGAACTTCTTTAAGCTTGAAAAAATATTGTTGCGGGTCGTTAGTTACGATTTCCCGGTACATTGTAAGAATGCGCACAGAAGCCGGATCACAAAAAGAAGGAAGTTGGGAAAGTTCTTCAAAGGTTAATTCATATAATCCATCCTGTGGAAGTTCAAATTTGTACCAGAAGTCGGATTTTTCGAACGGGATCGAATTGATCTTCCTGGAAGCTCTGGTCTTCCAGTATTTGGCTGATTGATAATTTAAGATAAAATCCTGGTATACATTTTCAAATTTACCTGAAAGCTGGTTATGAAACGATTTGTCTCCTGTAATATCTATTAGCAGTACCAGTTCATCGCAATAAGTTAATTCACGAGAAGCTACATTATAATTAAAAGGTGAGAATTTTATGGGGATCACAGTAAAAAATCCTGCCCGTGTTTCTTCCTGCACCTGAATCATTTCATCTCTTTTGCGGGAGTAGAGATCTTGATCGATCTCAAAGATATAATCAAAAGTTTTTCCACCTTTTCGAATAATTGGGACAGGCACAACAGGCTTGTTGAGCATTTTTCTTTGTATGTTTTTTGAAAGAACCTTAGTTTTAATAAATCCTTGAGGAGGTATAGCAATATTCAGCATTTTGAGGGGCATATCAGGAGCACCTGTCAAACCTTCTCCTGTCCAATCTAACACATTAATATATGTAAAGTTACTGCCCTCTTCAATTGTCATGTCATCTAAAGTAATTTTAACCACGATCCTGTTGGAAGTTTCTTCCAGAACATGTACTCCTGCACTCAGCAAAGAAAAAGATAGAAGCAGAAATACGAACACCTTGAACCTCATTTATCCTCCATTGACAATAATATCATAAATTACAAATCAAATATCTTTTCATATCTTCCAAGTGTCAACAAAATGTATTTTTCGTAAGGATGTATACTAAATATGGCAATGATTGAATTTGATATTTATTTTTACTTAATAAATAATTATGAATAAGTTTTTCAATAAGATTAAGTATAAAGTTATCAAGTAAATGAAGTTCATTATGTAATGTAGGAATAACGCATTCTTCCTAAAATATGACAAAAAAAGTTTATTTTGAAGGAGAGTATAACAAATTTTTTATATTGACTTCCAGTTATACAATGCAGAAAAGGTTTTTGTTTACATTAAAATAAAATTGGAGGAGTATTAATGAAAAAGATTTTGTTAATAATGGTTCTGGTGTCTCTTCTCAGTATTGCTGTTTTTGCAGAAACTTCTAAGATGGCATATATCGATACGGATAAAATTATGATGACCAGTTCTGAAACCCAGGAAGCGCAAACCATCCTGATGAATGAAAAGCAGAAATGGGAGCAGGAAATCACTGATATCGAAACTGAGATCAATGCCTTGATTGCCGACTATGAAAGCAAGAAAATGATCTTAACCGAATCAGGAAAACTAGAAGCAGAAGAAAAGATCATGGAACTCGACAAGCAACGAAAAACAAAGATCGAAGAAATTTTTGGTGAGAATGGAAAATTCTTTCAGAAGCAGAATGAACTTTTGGAACCAATTCTGAATAAACTTAAAATCGTTATCGAAAAAGTGGCAGTAGAAAATAACTATACCGTCATTTTCGATGCTGCTGCAGGTGGGTTACTTTATGCCAAACCCAGTCTTGATATTACAGATATGATCATTGATGAATTGGGTAAAGCTGTAGAAACCGAATAATAAAAATAAATGAAAGTATTCGAAGTCACTCTGGTTCCCAAACAGATAGCCAACCGGCTGAAATGTGAAACGGTATTAGTAAGGAAAACCGTTCTCACAAACGTTGCTGAGCTTGCCGAAGCAAATGAAAAATCTGTTTGTTTTTTCGAAAATCCCAAATTCCTGGATGCTTTGAAAGCAAGTAAAGCAGGATTAATTTTTGTTCCTGCCGACTTCGATGCAAAACAAAAACCCGACACAAATCTTATTCTTGTAAACAAACCCTATATCAATTTTATGATGCTGGTAAAAACCTGGCTGGAACTAATTAAGGAAAAACCGGTGGAAAAGATTTCAGACACTGCTGTGGTCAGTAAGAAAGCCACTTTGGGCAGGAATGTTAATCTTGGACATAATTGCATCATAGAAGATAACGTGAAAATAGGAAAGAACACTACAATCGAAAGTAATTCGGTTATCAGAAAAAATGTTCAGATAGGAGAAAACTGCTATATCTTTCCCAATACTACAATCTATGAGGACTGTGTTCTAAAGGATAATGTGGTCATTCATTCCGGTTGCGTTATCGGCGCAGATGGTTTTGGCTATCTTCTTCATGAAGGTGTTCAAAACAAGATTCCACAAGTGGGAAATGTGATAATCGAGGATGATGTGGAAGTGGGTGCTTGTTCTTGTATAGATCGAGCTACCATTGGTTCTACAATTATAGGAAAAGGAACAAAGATAGATAATCTTGTTCAAGTGGGACATAATTGCAAGATCGGAGAGAATTCCATTCTTTGTGCCCAAGTGGGTCTTGCCGGCAGCACCGAGATCGGGGATGTGGTTTACCTGGCTGGTCAGGTTGGAGTAGCAGGTCACCTTAAAATTGATGACGGTGCTATGGTAGGCGCTCAATCCGGCGTGAGTAATTCTGTTCCCCAAAAAGCGAAATATTTTGGTACACCAGCCATCGATGCTGGACTGAAAAAGCGAATATTAGCTTCGGAAAAACAAATTCCAAACGTTGTGAAACATTATAAAAAGATCATGAAAAACGAAAAGGTTAAAAAATGAAGGAATTCAAGAAGACCATAAAAAAAGAAGTAGGTTTCAGGGGTGTGGGTCTTCACTCGGGAGAAGTTTCCACCATAACTTTCAAACCAGCAGGCAAAGATGAAGGGATTATATTTATTCGAGCAGACATTGAAGGTCATCCGGAAATTCCTGCAGACATAGATCATGTAATAGATATTTCCCGCGGGACAACTATCGGCTACAAAAAAGCTACTGTTGCAACTATCGAACACGTTCTTGCTGCAATTAAGGGATTGAACATCGACAATATTCGCATAGAAGTTACAGGTCAGGAAGTACCAGTTGCCGATGGTAGTTCAATTGTTTTTTTAAAACTTCTGAAAAAAGCTGGAATTGAGGATCAAGATTCTGAACGTGAATATCTGGAATTTGATAAGGCAGTTTCCTATTCTTCTCCTGCCGATAATGTAGATATTGTGATTACTCCTGCTGACAGCCTGCAAGTAACTTTTATGGTAGATTACCAGCAGAAAGCACTAGGAACACAATATACATGGATGCCCGATCTTAGTTATTTTGAAAAAGATTTTGCATCTGCTCGTACTTTCTGTTTCCTGCATGAGATAATAATGTTGAAAGAAGCAGGACTTATCAAAGGTGGATCTCTTGATAATGCGCTGGTTGTAGCCGATCCCGAAACACCTGAAGAAGAGATCGTAAGGCTGAAAAAGATATTTGGTTATAAAGACGAGATCACAATAGGTGCAGACGGCATTTTGAATCATGTTTCGTTACGATATTATAATGAATTTGTGCGGCATAAAGTAGTAGACCTTATAGGGGATATTGCACTGCTGGGAGTTCCTATAAAAGGACATATATTGGCTGCTCGGTCCGGTCATAAAACAAATGTGGAACTTGTAAAAAAGCTACGTAAACTTCACAAAAAGCAGGAACTGCAGAAGATCTATCAGAAAAAGAAACTGGAAGATGTAGTATTTGATATTAATGCCATCCAGAATATACTTCCACACCGCTATCCTTTCCTGCTTGTCGACAAAATAATAGAATTTGATGCTGGCGAAAGCGTTATTGGTATTAAGAACGTAACTTTCAACGAACCTTTTTTCCAGGGTCATTTTCCAGAGCATCCTGTGATGCCAGGCGTTCTCATAGTAGAAGCAATGGCTCAGACAGGTGGAATTATGCTACTCAATGCTTTAGAAAATCCGGAAGAACATGTGGCTTATTTTGCTGCTATCGATAATGTGAAATTTCGCCAACCTGTGGTTCCGGGAGATACATTAAGATTTGAATTGAAATTTATCTCCATGAAACGCGGACTGGCAAAAATGCACGGTGATGCTTATGTGGGAAATAATAAAGTTTGCGAAGGAGATTTCCTGGCAAAGGTGATGAAAAAGTAGAGGTAAGATGTCCAAGATACATCCAACTGCTATAATCTCTCCAGAAGCTGTAATTGGCGACAACTGTGAAATCGGACCATTTTGTATTATCAAGCCAGATGTAAAACTGGGCAACAACAATATTCTCATGAGTAATGTTGTATTGGATGGCAATACTACTATCGGTAACGGAAATAAGTTTTTCCATTCCGCCGTGATTGGTTCCGATTCACAGGACCTGAAAGCCAAAGACGAACCTTACCAGTTGATAATAGGCAATAATAATACATTCAGAGAATTTTGTACTGTAAATAAATCTGCTACAATGGATGAACACACCACCATAGGTAACAACTGTCTTTTAATGGCTTATTCTCATGTAGCGCATAATTGTCAGATAGGAAATAATGTGATAATGGCCAATGCCGTGAATCTGGCAGGACATTGCCATCTGCACGATTTTGTAATTGTGGGCGGTTTAACCGCAATTGCTCAATTCGTTCAAATTGGAGTTTATACATTTGTGGGTGGTACCAGCGGAATAAAAAAAGATATACCTCCTTATACAAGAGGTATTGGTTTCCCTTACAAAATCGAAGGACTGAACGTTATTGGCTTGCAAAGAAAGGGATTTACTCCAGATCAGTTACAGGCTATTAAAGATATTTACAGGATATTTTACAGATCAGGATTGAATATTTCCCAGGCTATAAAAAAAGCAGGACAATTGAAGGAATTAACAACGGAACAAAAAATCTTCCTCGATTTTATTAAAAATTCTCGAGTAGGAATAAACCGATACCGGTAATTTAAATTATTTTAACTTGGAAATACCAGCTTAGTTTTCATTCCATTATTACTATCAAAAGTGATTTTCCCCTTCAATTGACTTGTTAGTGCATCAATTAACTGAAGACCCAGAGAGTCTAAATTGTCCAGGTTAATTTCTTGCTGCATTCCTATTCCGTTGTCTTCTACCGTAAGTTCAAATTCATCATTTTCATTAATTGATAATCCTACAACTATTTTTCCTGATTTTCCCTTTGGGAAAGCATGCTTCAAGGAATTGGAAAGTAATTCATTTACGATCAACCCGCAGGGAATCGCTTTATTCATATCAATTGAGTGTTTTGCGACCTTCAACTCGAGGAGTACTTTATTTGTATTAATACCATAATTTGAGAACAGATTATAAGATAAACTCTTCACATAATCTTCAAAATCAACACTGGCCAAATCTTTAGATCTGTAGATCTTCTCATGGATAAGCGACATAGATTTTACCCTATTTTGACTGTTTTGAAATAATTCCAGAGCCTCTTCATCTTTCACATATCCTGCTTGTAATTTCAATAAACTGGAGATAATCTGCATATTGTTTTTTACGCGATGATGAATTTCCATAAGCAGTATCTCTTTTTCTTTCAATGAGTTTACTATTTGATCTTCCGCTTTCTTGTGTTCAATAGCCAGAGCGATTTCGTCGGAAACAAAAGATAATATCTCCAGATCTTTTTCAGTATAGAGATCAGGATCATCATAACTTTGAACCACAACAAGACCAATAGTTTTATCTTCAACCTTCAGAGGTACACCTAACCAGATCTTGCACATTGTTCCAATATCGTCAATTTTGCTTTCTTCGGTCAATTGATTCATAAATTCCTCTGTAGCAAGTAAAGGCTTTCCATATTGAATATTATAAGAAGTCATAGATTTCCCTGTAGGGAAAGAACCAAATTCATCTTCTTCGTCTTTTTCGTAGGGTAACGTAAGTGCTTCTGTTTTTTCATCATAGAAAGCGACGAAAAAATTAGTCGTATCGATAACTGTGCCAAGTTGTTTTCGTATTTCATCAAAAAGTTCCTGCATGTCTTTAGTAGTATTCACAGCATTAGCAATATTATATAATGCCTGTTGTGTTCTTTCAATCTGTTTACGTTTAGTGATATCACGAGCAAATGCAATTACCACTTTTTCTCCAAAATATGTACCATTGTTCAATTGTAGTTCTTTTGGGAAAATTTCTCCATTCTTTCTTTTTCCATAAAATTCAAATCGTTGAGGTTTACCCATATAGGCTTTATGCACCATTTTCAATACTTTCTTCATATCATTTTTGTAAGGTGCAGAAAGAAACTCTGGAGTTTTACCTATAAAGAATTCAGGCGGATAACCATACATGTTTATAGCTCCATCGTTAACATCTACGAAAACTCCGTTTTTATCTTGAATATAAATTGCATCGGTTGCACTATTGAAAAGACCGCGATAACTTTCTTCAGATTCTTTAAGCTCCTTCTCTGCTTGTTTGCGTATGATAGCACGAGCAATTTCATCAGAGACAAATTCCAGTATTCCCATATCTTTTTCAGAATATAGATTTGCATCTATATAGCTATGTACAGCTACTACACCAGTAACTTTATTTTCGATTTTTAATGGAACTCCCAGCCATGCTTTAGGGGGTGTTCCAGCTATTATTACTTTCCCCGAACGAATCAATTTCTTTAGAACTTTCTCTTTTGCAAGAAGTGGTTTCCCCGTATTAATTACATAATCGGTAAGTGTTTTGCCGGCAGAGAACGAAGAGATATTATCCTTCTCATCTACTAC
>JAUXIJ010000051.1 GCA_030621085.1 Candidatus Cloacimonadota bacterium
GGAAACATTCCTGCCGGAACCATTGCAACTGTTAATGGTGCATTTACTATTGAAGTTACAGATGATGTTCCCGATGGACATTCTATAATTTTTGAAGTAGAAGCTATTGGTCAGGCTACCTGGATCAGTTCTTTCTCCATCCAGGCACATGCACCGATACTCACTGTAGATGAATTTATAATCAATGATGCAACCGGCAATAATAACGGAAGACTTGATCCGGGTGAAACGGTTACTGTATTGATTCCCACTGCAAATGAAGGTAGTTCTACATCTCCATCTGCAATTGGTACTCTTACCTGTACCGAGCCGCTCATCACCATTGAAGACAATACTTATATTCTGGGTGAGATCATTGCTGGTGGTAGTGTGGATGCTGTTTATACTGTAACGGCAGATCCGGCAATTACTGTAGGAACTCCCTTGAACTTCGTGTATGATGTCGATGCCGGGGCATATTCGATTCAGAATAATTTTGCTGTTGTTGTGGGATTAATAGTCGAAGATTTTGAAACCAATAACTTCGAGAACTTTGATTGGCAGTTCGGTGGAAATGCTGACTGGATAATATCAACAGGTGCTTATGAAGGAACATATTGCGCTGAGTCAGGTGATATAGGTAATAACCAGACTTCTTCTCTATATCTGGAAGTTAATGTTCTGTCTGCTGGTGATTTGAGTTTCTATAAAAAAGTTTCTTCCGAAGGTAATTGGGATTACTTACGTTTCTTTGTAGATAATAATGAAATGGGCTCCTGGAGTGGTGAAATTGCCTGGAGCCAGGAAACATATCCGATCACTGCAGGAGATCATACTTTCAAATGGGAATACGATAAAGATGGTTCAATAAGCTATGGAAGTGATTGTGGCTGGATAGATTATATCATTTTCCCACCGATAGGCATTGAACCAATTGGTATTGTATCCGGTGTTGTAACTGATATAGCTACCGGTTTACCCATCGAGAATGCAGATGTTGAAGGCTTGGCAGTAAGCGGTCCCGATGGTTCTTACAGCTTTGAAATACTGGCGGGAACATATGATCTTACCTGTGCAGCCGACGGATATTATGAGCTCATCGTTGAAGATGTAGTGGTATCTATAAACCAGACCACAACAGTTGACTTTGCCCTGGAAGCTTTTGCTATGCCGGCAGGACTTAGTTGTGTTGTTTTTGATTATAATGATGTGGAACTTACTTGGGATGCACCGGAAACTACTAGAGACTTTCCTGAAATAAGACGAACAAAATCTGCTACTCGCAATACAACGAACATAGAAAAAACTGAAAAATCGGTTACAGATAATACTCGCGATCTTACCGGTTACAAGGTATATCGTGATGGTGTGGAAATAGCCGAGATCACAGATCCTGCAATCCTTACTTATACCGATCTTGCACTTACCGTTGGATATTATGAATACTATATTACTGCAATTTACGATATAGGAGAATCCCTGCCTTCCAATGTTGAACCAGTTACCATTATTCTACCTGCACCTCAAAATCCACAGGCTGTAACTCAGGGAGCAGATATCTTTGTAAGCTGGGATCTGCCTGCCAATAGAGCACTTTCCCATTACAAAGTATATCGTAATCTGATTATGATAGCAGATGATGTTGTGGAAATTTCTTATCTTGATCCTGATGTTCCGAACGGAACTTACACCTATAATATCAGAGCGGTCTATAGCGGTGGTTATCAGTCTGCTTTGTCTGAAGATGCTATCATCGAACATATACAAACAAATGCCGATGGAATTATTATTCCTGTAAAAACAGAGCTCAGCGGCAACTACCCGAATCCATTCAACCCAACTACTACGATCAAGTTTGGTCTTAAAGAAGACAGCGACGTAAGCATCAAGGTTTACAACATCAAAGGTTCTGTAGTAAAAACGCTTGTAGATGGTCAGATGAACGCATCTTATCATGAGATTATCTGGGATGGTAAAGATAACGCTAATAGAACCGTATCCAGCGGACTCTATTTCTACAAGATGGTTTCCGAAGGTAACAGCGGCAGATATACTTCTACCAAGAAAATGATTCTTTTAAAATAACTAATAAATTGAGTTGGGGGCATGAAAATGCCCTCAACTTTTTTAACCCAGGAGGAAAAATGAAAAAAACTCTGATCTTAATGATTCTATTTATTGCAGTAGGTTCCCTATTGGCAGAAACACTTATCCATACATATAGATTCGATATGCCCGAGATGGTAACGAAAGAAAGTTATACCGAAATATTATATGAAAATTGCTATAACATGGGCGAAGAAGGAAATCCATTATTACCTTATTTCAGTACTGATATTCTACTTCCACAGGGGCAGGAAATTGAAAATATACGAATTTTGAATGAAGAATATTTTTCAATAATTGATAATATCACGATCCAACCTGCAAGTAGAAAGTTTCCAATATATCAGAAAGCAGAAAATTATGAAGTTGAACCAAATGAGAATATTTATAACTCTTATGATCTGTTTCCTGATAATATGATCGATTATGTAAGCACACAATTTCTGGCAGGTCATTCGATTGGTTCTTTTTTGATTTGTCCCGTTATTTATCAACCTGCTGCGAAAGAAGCAAGATTGTTAAAAGAGATCGAACTTGAAATTACTACCAGACAATCAGATCGAATCGAAGTACTAGAACAATTTCTGCATGATTCAAAAATTATAAATCAAAGAATTACAAAGATAGTAGAAAATCCCGAAATTCTTTCTACATACAATTATCAGTTGAACCGTGATGAAGAATGCGATATCCTGCTGATTACAAATAATGCCCTTCTGCCTGCTTTTCAGGATTATATGGATTTCAAAGAATCAACCGGTTATTTTATAGAAGCTATTACTACCGAAGACATCTATACAAATTATACAGGACAGGATAATCAGGAAAAGATCAGGAATTGTATTATAGATTATTATCTAAATTTCGGGATTATTTATGTTATTCTGGGTGGGGATTCGGCACCAAATATACCAGCGCAGGATGTAATACCTCATCGTGGTTTGTTTGCGCTCGACGATAACAATATTCCTGCAGATATGTATTATGCTTGTCTGGATCGAGGTCCGGGAGCTGGTACTGGTCCCGATTGGAACAATGATGGAGATAATCAATGGGGAGAACCGGGAGAATATGATCTGTATTCCGAGGTTGGAATTGGCAGAATATGTGTTGATGATGCTGCCGAAATACAGAATTTTACTAATAAATTGACCATGTATCAGGATAGTCCGGTGATAGATGATACTGAGAAAGCATTAATGATAGGTGAAGAATTGAATAATAATCCCTGGACATTCGGAGGAGATTATAAGGACGAGATTCTTTATGGAAGTGCTAATCACGGTTTCACAACAGTTGGAATTTCCGCTAATTTTTCAGTTTCCACGCTTTATGACAGAGATATGACATGGGATAAATACGACCTTTATGATCAATTCAATATTACCGGTATTAATCTGCTAAATCATCTTGGTCATTCAAGTCCTACCTATAATATGAAAATGTATAACAGTGACATTACCACTTCCAATTTAACCAACGATGGTATTACCCGTGGCTTTGTAATTGGATATTCTCAGGGATGTTATAATGGCTCATTTGATAACTGGCATTGGAGTGCTGGATATGGAGAGGATTGTTTTGCAGAAAAAATAACGACCCTGGAAACCGGAGAGGTTGCATGCATTGCAAATTCCAGATTTGGCTGGTATATTCCCGG
This sequence comes from Candidatus Cloacimonadota bacterium, assembly GCA_030621085.1. Classification (GTDB taxonomy): domain Bacteria; phylum Cloacimonadota; class Cloacimonadia; order Cloacimonadales; family TCS61; genus JACNIV01. The sequence continues at coordinate 3,746 of JAUXIJ010000051.1, forward strand.
AAATACAAACAGCCCTTCACAATATCTGGATAGACAATTTTACGATGCCATTTTTGGTGAGAATATCACCCAGATCGGGTTTGTGAATAGTGATTCAAAAGAAGATAATGTTTCTTATTTTACTTCTGACGAATATATGCGCTGGGCAGCTTATGAAGAAAATCTGTTCGGTGATCCATCCATGGATATATGGACAGCGGCACCGGTTGATATCGTAGCATCTTATCTACCGAGTGTATTGTTGGGAACAGAAGAAATAGTATTTCAAACAGATACTCCATTTGCTCGTGTGGGATTAATGCAGAATAGCGAATTGATCGGTAGAGGAGTGGCTGATGAATTTGGAAACCTCACCATCGATCTATCGGAACCTATTACCACTTCGGAATCAATTACATTATCCATAATAGGACACAACAAGAACCGCTTATCCAATACGATCTCGATAATAGCAGATCAACCTTATGTGATCTATGAATCTCATCAGATCAACGATGCAGCATGCAATGGCAATGGATTGGCAGATTTTGGTGAAAGCATTCTTCTGGACGTAACCTTGAATAATATTGGCAATATTCCAGCAGATGATGTGGTAGCATTGTTAACTTCTGAAGATGAATACATCACCATTACAGATGATTCACAAAATTACAATACTATTAATGCTCAAAGCACAGCAGTTCAAACAGATGCCTTTGCTTTTGATATTGCGGGGAACATACCCGATCAACATGAAATTACCTTTAACCTTGAAATTACAGGAACAGGAAGAGATACTTGGTATTCCGATTTTACGATTATTGCAAACGCTCCGCACATTGTGTATGAAGAGATCATAATTGATGACTCTGCAGGAAATGATAATGGAATGATCGATCCTGGTGAAACAGTTGCTTTGTCGATCCCAACAGTGAATCAAGGACATATTCTTTCCCCGGAAGCTACGGCTGTTCTTAACAGTACAAATCAACTTGTTACAATAACCAATAACTCTGTATTTCTTGGTGAGATGACAGTTGGGGATACTGAATATGCAATGTATGAGCTTACTGCCGACGAAACAATTGCTGAAGGTACTCCGGTAACTTTAAATTATGAAATCACAGCAGGAGATTATTTATTCGAATATGCAATTGTTGTTTCTATTGGTTTACTGCTGGAAGATTTTGAAACCGGTGATTTCTCCAGTTTTTCTTGGGAATTCAGTGGTAATGCAGATTGGACCATAGATTCATCTAATCCTTATGAAGGTTCGTACTGTGGTAAATCAGGAGTAATCGATCATAATCAAACATCCTCATTAATTCTTACACTCGATATTATGTGTGATAGTGAAATAAGTTTCTATCGCAAAACTTCCTGTGAAGAAGTTGGTAGCTCTACAGGTAATTATTATGACTACCTGGTTTTCTTTGTTGATGGAGTTGAAATGGATAAATGGGCTGGTGAAACTCCCTGGGGAGAAGTTATCTTTGATGTTACTGCCGGAGAGCACACACTTGAATGGATGTATCATAAAGATGTAGGTGTGGTTGGTGGAGCAGATTGCGTCTGGGTAGATTATATAATTCTTCCTCCCATTGCAGATCCCACACCACCGAATTTTGTTATCGATCCTCTCTCTATAGAAAAAGAGATGGAAGTGAACACAATTGAAACTGAGATATTAACTCTTTCCAACGATGGAGGAGGAGTTATTAATTACGAAATCGAAATATCAGAACCTCTTGATTGGATAGCTCTGGGAACAACAAGCGGCTCACTCACTCCTTATGAATACAATGAAATTGATGTAGTATTTGATACAAATGAATTGGAACCGGGTGACTACAATTGCGATATCATTATAAACACAGCAGAGAGAGAACAATTCATTGTTCCGGTATCCTTAACTGTTACAGCTACTGATGCAGATAGCAATGCTATTCCTGCAATTACAGAATTAATAGGAAATTATCCCAATCCATTCAACCCGGAAACTGTTATTAAGTACGGTCTTAAAACAGATACAAAAGTGCTGTTGGAAATTTATAATCTACGGGGACAAAAAGTAAAAACACTGATAAACGATTCTCAAAGTGCAGGCTATCATCAAATCACCTGGAATGGTAGAGATAAGACCGGAAAACAAACAGCCAGTGGAGTGTATTTCTATATAATGAAAACAGATAATTTCGAAAAGACGAGAAAGATGATTCTGCTTAAGTAGTTCTTGACCTCCTCTTTGTTCTCCCCCTAAATTAGGGGGAGATAGTAGGGGTTGAAAGCAGGCAATTATACTGAAATTAAGAAAATGATAATGATGAAATAGAATAGGTTCAGATGATGAAAAAAATAGTTCTAATTACATTTCTTTTAATCTCAAATATCGTGCTCTTTGCAGATAGTACAGGGCAGGAAAATGACTGGTTGAAAGAAAATCCGTTTCTGGGACATTGGCTCAGTTATGAAGAATCTCAGTTGCAGGTTGATCTAAGCAGGGATTTCTATCCTACAGAACCTCCCATAGGTCCGGTTCGCAATGTTGCCGAATTTGAACCGATGGAAGGAGTATTGATACGCTATCCATTCGGGATAAATTATAACCTGATCGCTGAGATGTCACAGGAAACAGTGGTTACAACAATTGTTGCTAACCAGTCTCAACAGAATTCTGTAACTAATTCCTATAATTCAAATGGCGTGAACATTGCTAATTGCAATTTCTTGATAGCTCCCTCCGATTCCTGGTGGACTCGTGATTATGGTCCCTGGTATGTTGCTGATGGTAATAACGAAGTAGGAATTGTAAACTTTCCGTATAATCGTCCACAACGACCAAACGATAATGATATTCCCATCGAGATGGCTAATTTTCTGGGAATAGATCTTTTTGGAATGGATTTAATTCATACCGGCGGAAATTATATGACGGACGGAATGGGCATCTCTGCATCAAGTGATCTTGTTGTCGCAGAAAATCCATCTCTTACGGTTGCTCAGATAGACCAATTCGTTCTGGATTACCTGGGTGTTGAAACATATCATAAGGTTCCCGATCCCAATGGAACTTATATCGATCACATAGATTGTTGGGGAAAGTTCCTGGATGTTGATAAGATACTGATAAGAGAAGTTCCACCAACGCATTCACAGTATGATGAGATCGAAGCAACAGTTGCTTATTTTGAAGCTCAAACTTCCTCTTATGGAACACCGTATGAAATCTATCGAGTGAATACACCCTATGATCAACCTTACACAAATTCTCTGATCTTGAATAACAGAGTTTTTGTTCCCATAACAGGTAATGCAACTTATGATAATGCAGCCCTGCAGGTTTATGAAGATGCTATGCCGGGTTATGAAATACTGGGTTTTTATGGAAGCTGGGCTTCCACTGATGCTCTTCATTGCAGGACAAAAGGAACAGCCGACAGGAATATGCTTTACATTCGTCATATTCCCCTTCAGGGTGAACAACCCCAAAGACCGGATTATGAGATAGAAGCAGAAATAATTCCTTATAGCGGACTTCCTGTTTATACTGATTCTCTTTTGGTTTATTATAAAGTTGATGGTGGTGAATACACTTCCGTTCAAATGATATTAGTTGAAGACGTTACTTATGTAGGCATAATTCCTTCTCAACCTCAGGGAACAGAAGTGGCATATTTCATTCATGCTGCTGATGAATTTGGTCAGAGCAGGAATCATCCATTTATTGGAGCTCACGATCCGCATATTTTCATTGCTGGTGGTCAGGTTCCTGCGGAACTGGTTATTGATCCGGAGTTCTTCGAAGTTGAAATGCAGCCTGATGAAATCCTGATTGAATACCTTGAGCTGAAAAATATTGGGGAAGCAGCTTTATCTTATACCATAAGTTTAAGTGAACCTGTAACCTGGATGTTTCTTGTTCCGATGAGTGGAAGTATTGCTGGCAGCGATTCCATATATATGGAGATAACCTTCGATTCATCCGATCTTACACCAGATGATTATACTTGCCAGATAATTATAACCGATGACAGGGAAGAGACGATTGTACCTGTAACTTTAACGGTTACGGGAAGCAATGCCGGAGAAGAACTACTAATTAATACAACTCAGATCTTAAGCATATATCCGAATCCGTTCAATCCATCCACAACAATTTCTTTTTTCACCGCAGAGAACGCAGAGAACGCAGAGATTGTAATTCATAATTTAAAAGGACAAAAAGTAAAACAGCTTCTCAGCAAATCAGCAGGTCAGCTTTCAGCTGGGAAACACTCGGGTGTTTGGGATGGAAAAGATGATAACAATAAACCTGTAAGTTCTGGTATCTACTTCGCTGTGTTCGATGTAAATAATCATGGAAGTGATTATACCAGTGTGAAAAAAGTGATATTGCTGAAATAACATTCAATCTGACAAATTAACGCCCTCGTTAAATCGGGGGCTTTTTTTATTTAGAAAAAAAAATAGTTGCGTAATTATTATGATAATCAAAAAATTATTCTAAAAGTAATATTGCACTGTTCGGGAGGAGTAAATGCAGAACATTCCGAAGATTCAGGAAGCTGAGTTAAGGGGAAAGATTGTTCTTATCAGGGTCGATCATAATGTTGTAAAAAAAGGATTGATAAAAGACCCACACCGTATCGATGCTTCCCTCGAAACGATTAAATTAGTTTTAAATAATGGTGGCAAACCAATTTTGATGAGTCATGTGGGAAGACCAAAAGATAAAAAAACAGGCAAGATTGAAATATCAGAAAAAGCTTCAGTTCAACCGATTGTGCAATATTTGAATAACAAACTTGGACTTACATTTATTACACCAGAAATACAAATTACCGGATATGCAGGTTTATCTGAGTTATCGTATCAGGAAGAACTGGAAAAGCTGAAAGCTGGTGAAGTTGATGGATTATATCTTCCCAATACGCGCTGGTTTGCAGGTGAAGAAAGCAAAGATGAAAAAACAGAAGCACTGGCTAAACAATTAGCAGAATTAGCAGATGTTTTCGTGAATGATGCATTCGGTTCCTGGCAGCCGCATGCCTCTACATATAATATCACAAAGTTCCTTCCATCATATGCAGGACTCTTGATGCAGAAAGAAATTGAAAATCTGAAAAGAGTTCTGGAACCGGAAAGACCTTTCCTGGCAGTAGTAGCAGGTTCAAAATTTGATACGAAGATAGGTTCTTTAACCGCTCTTCTGAAATCTGCAGATCACCTCATTATTGGAGGTGTAATTTATAATGCCTATCTTTGTGCAAAATATGGTTTCCACATTAAAGGAATATCTGATGAAGACATACAGGCAGCATCCGAATTCGTTAAACTAACACAAGAATATCCCGGTAAAATCGTAGAACCTTCCTTTATTATCGAATCTGACCTGCTGGAAGAAAAAACAGAAAGAAGCTGCAGAACACACAATATCCACGATTTGAAAGCTGGAACTGAATTAAACTACATACTGGATGTATCTCCACAAACTTTTGAAGAAAAGCATTTTCAAGAAATTCTTAATTCAGCAAACACCATTTTTGTGAACGCAGTAATGGGATTTACTCCACATTTCATAGAGGGAACAATAACCATGTATGGTTTGATTGATAAAAACAAAAATGCTGCTAAATTATTCGGTGGAGGAGATACCCTGCAGGAATTCAAAAACCTGCTTCCAGCAATTTATAAAAAAGCATTAACTGACGATAAATACTATTTTTTCACAGGTGGCGGTACAATATTGAAAGCTATCAAAGAGGGTTCGGCATTTGGTTTGGAACCTGTGAAAGCATTAATGGAATAGAATTGCTCTATTCATAAGAAGCGGAGAAAAAAAACGTATGCCATCGGAATTTTCTTTAAAAGCTATTAAGATCATGAAAAATATACCCGGCGGGAAAGTGGTTACTTACGGGCAGGTAGCAACTTATGCAGGGAATAACAGGGGAGCCAGGCAGATAGTAAGGTTGTTGAATTCTTCCTGGGAAAAGGAACAATTGCCCTGGCACCGTGTAATTAATAGCAAAGGCAAGATATCATTAACCCCCGGAGACGGCTATGAATTACAGAAAATGCTGCTGGAAAATGAAGGAATTCAGTTTGATGAAAATGACCTTATCGACCTTTCCAGATTCGGTTGGAATATCAATATCTAAATAGTTCTTGACTTATTCAATTTACTTTTTCTATTTAGACTATTATATGAATCAATAAAAATTATTTTAAACATAAGGAGGAAGTATGAAGAAATTTTACAAATGGTTGATCATTCCTTTAATGATTTTTTCTTTTGTGATTTTCGGATGTGAGGATGATCCTGTAGGTCCTGATGAACCCGGTACAGTCGAAGGGATTGTGACAAATGCAAACACCGGAGAAGCTATAGTTGGTGCTGTTGTAAATGATGGTACTGCCGATGTTGCGACTTCTGAAACCGGTGGAACCTATTCTTTCGAAACAGATGAAGGTACTTACACTTTTACCTGTACTGCCGAAGGTTATAATATGCAGGTTGCGGAAGATATCGAAGTTGACGCAGGAGAAACTACTACTGTAGATTTCCAGCTTCAACCAATTACTGTTGTTTTGATTGAAAATAATATCGTAGGTAATACTACCTGGACTAATAACAATATCTACCTGATCGATGGAGAAATTCTTATTCAAGCTGTTTTAACCATAGAACCAGGAACTTTGATAAAGTTCATGGATTCTGCACGTTTCGGTGTCTGGGGAAGTTCCGGTGGTTTAATAATCGCTGAAGGTTCAACCTTGTTACCCATAATTTTTACTTCCTGGCATGATGATGCTCATGGCGGTGATACGAACGGTAACGGTAGTGCTACCGTTCCTGCGCGGGGTGATTGGAATAACATCGGTATTGCCGGAAGCAATAATCAATCGAGCTTCGATTATTGTGAAATCTATTATGGCGGAGGTTATCAGGATAGGTATGTAATGTATTTAGATTCAGAAACTAATGCTAGTGTTACAAATTGTACATTTGCTCATAATGAGGGTGATGATGGTGCTCTTGACGCAAGTTATGCTGATACCGGAACGATAATTCAAAATAACGTATTCTACGATAACACCTGGCCTTTGAATATTAATTGTTCATACGATATTGATGACTCTAACATTTTCCACAATCCTGATAGTCGTTCTGATGTGAATGATCACAATGGTATCCAGGTAAACAATATGACTGTTGTAGGAGATTTAGTATGGAGTGAGACCGAAGTGCCATTTGTTTTTGACGGTAGTGAAATGTCAATTGCTCCGGGAAAATCATTAACGCTTTCTCCAGGTGTGATGATCAAGCTGTGGAATAACGATTGGTGGGTGCGTGGTACACTAATTGCGGAAGGAACAATGTCTCAGCCCATCTGGTTTACTTCCTATAAAGATGATACAGTAGGTGGTGATACAAATAATGATGGAACTACAACATCAGCCGGACCGGGTGATTGGGCATATATTAAGATTTTAGAAATAAATAACATATCTTCTTTTGATTACTGCAAATTCTATTATGGCGGTGGTTACAGTGCAGATTACACTTTAGATTTAGATGCAGGTTCTACTGCTAGTGTTACCAATTGCACTTTTGTACATAATAAAGGTACAAGCCAATGTGTTCTCAATGCCTGGCTTGCTGATGCAGGAACTAACATAGCTTTTAATCAATTCTATAATAACGAAAAGCCATTGAGAATAAATGGTTCACTTAATATGGATTCGAGCAATATTTTTCATAATCCCGAAAGCCCAACACAAACTAACCTTTATAATGGGATTTATGTAGATAATCAGGGAACCAGTTGTAATATAGCAGGAAATATTTCCTGGGTAGAAACCGAAGTACCTTTCTGTGCCTTGTCGCAGGGAATCAATATTGATACTGGTAACTCTCTGACTATTGCCGAAAATGTTATTTTTAAATTCGATGGTGGTACTCTGGATTACATGGGAGATAATCTTGTGAACTGGGATGCAAATGGTGTTTATTTCACTTCCTACAAAGATGATGAACATGGCGGAGACACAAATGGAGACGGATCAATAACTGTTCCAGCAGATGGTGATTGGGGAGGAGTTTATAACTGGGGTGGCTCTCCTGCTTTTTGGGAAGTTTGGGAAAATATCCTGTACGACGATCTTCATTAAAGTCAAACTGATTATTAATTTAACGTAATTTGTTTATTGAGGAATCTCAGTTTTGGGATTCCTCTTTTTTGTTGTGTGATTCGTAAGTTTTACAAAATAGAAAACATCTGTCTTTCTGAGGATGAACTTACAAAGGCATTCGACGAAGAATCCGTCTGAGCCGGACATAGTCTCATTATAAGTGGAGATTCTTAGTAAGAAGAATGGACAAATTTCTCGATAGCCATGCGGCACCGCGAGGTAGGACGACAAAAACACTCTATTTCACAAAACTCATTAGTGAATTTTCTTTACATTCCTTTAGAAAAAAACAGGTCAAGAACCATAACTCCAAGTCCGGAGTAACTTTCCAGGTCTCCAAAAATATCTTCGAAACCTTTCATAATTGCATTAATATGATCTTTAGAAATTTTAACGAAAATGATCTTACTAAAAGGATTTTTCTCGCTGGTGAAATTAAAAAAGCCCATGAACAACGGAACCTTGGAGAGCAGATTTTCCATTTGCTGGGTATCGATAATGGTAGATTCCTGGATGCCGTATTCAATGAAAACTTCGGTTACATCCTGCATGATCTGTTCATCTTTCACTATTAATATCATCAGCTTATCATGTCCTTTTCTGGATATTGCTGTATCTTCGGAATTGGCATTGCGCAGGAATTCTTCATACAAACTGATTTTCGTGGTAGTGCCTAACATGTTCTCGATAACTCTGGGTTCCTTGAAAATGTGCGACACTGTTGCCAATAATTTCAGGTGTTCATTACGTTTACCAACCGGTCCGATGATTGTTACAAAAATGCGGGATTTTTTCTTATCTATAGAATCAAAATTAATTCCCTTTTTGCTAACAGCAATAGCAATTATGAATTTGTTGAGCCCTTCAAGCTGGCAATGTGGAATGGCAATACCTTTACTGAAACCCGTGCTGCCCATTTTTTCACGTTCATTTAGTGCAGTAAATATCTGTTCTTCTTCAATATTGCGGAATTCACGGCTGCGTTTCATTAATTCTGCCAGTTTATGTAATGCATCTTCTTTGTTAGTTGCTTTAAAGTCAATTTCGCAACATTCCAGTTTCACTACTTCCGAAATATTCATGATCATCTCCTTTTCAGGTTTTTAAGGATTGCAAATTTTGCAAGCGGCGGACCTATTATCTCATTAACAAATACAGACATTAACACAATATTTATCATTGTACTGATTTCGTTTTTAATTTGAGGAGATGCATTTGCAATAAATGGTGAACCCTGTATGAACAGAACCAGCCCAATGGCTACTCCTGCTTGTGGTAAAAGGCTTAATCCCAGATAATTCCTGATGTTCTTCTGAACTTTAAGACCTGCACCAGCAATATAAATTCCAAAATATTTGCCAAGACTGCGTAAAATAATGAACACAAATCCAACAAAAAGAATATTGGATTCCATAAAAACACTCAAATTCATTTCTGTTCCGGCTATGGCAAAAAAGACTGCATAAAGAGGTGGAGTAAGTGGTTCCAATGAAAAAAGTATCCTGATATTCTTTTTATTTAAATTTATCATCATCATTCCCAGCGTCATATTGGCAATTAGTGGAGAAAGATTCAAACTTATGGAAATTGAAGTGGAAAGAAAAATAAAACCCAGAGATAGTATCTTGATTTCATTCATGTTGCGTTTTTTAAAAGTTGTAAAATGGATCGCTAAACCAAAAGCTGCTCCTATAAGTAATGAGATAATGATCTCTTTCATGGCATGTAGAAAAACATGAGAAAGGTGGAGTGCTGTATCTCCCAGAATAGAAGTAGAAAAAGCAAATGCAAGAGAAAACAGGATAACTGTTCCTGCATCATCCAGTGCAACTATTCCATAAAGATAATCGACAAATTTACCTTTAGCTTTCAGTTTCTCTACAATAACAACTGTAGCGGCAGGAGCTGTGGCAGCAGAAATGGCACCCAGCAGAAAAGAAATGTAATTCGAAAGCCCAAGCAGAAGCAGTCCGGCTGATACCAGCATAAAAGTCAGCATCATTTGTGCGAGAGTGAGAATGATGATCTTTTTACCATATAATTTCAGTTTGTGAAAAGAGAACTCTCCGCCGATTATCACAGCAATAAAAGAAAGTGTTACTTCAGAAAGTACATAGAGCATTTCCATGTTCTCAGGTCGTATCATTTTCAATCCCGAAGTGCCTATTACCACTCCTGCCAGAATATAACCGGTTATAGCCGGTAATTTGATCTTCTCGGAAAGCTGTCCCAGAAGATATCCCACCAGAAGCAGTAAGCCTACACTGAAGATAATATGATGAGCAAAATAATAACGAATTAGTTCTAATATTTTTATCATTTTTCTTTCCTGCCAGGAAGATAAATCTGCTTTCTGTTATAATGTCAAGCAGATAAAACATTTCAAAAAGAAATGGAAAAAACAGGTTAAAAATGATATTATCTATGTTTGCCGAAAGCTAAAATTAATCTTGACATTAAAAGCTGATAGACGGGATTTAGCAATGTGTGCGCCCGTGGCTCAATTGGATAGAGTACTTGACTACGGATCAGGGGGTTAGGGGTTCGAATCCTCTCGGGCGTGCCATTTTTTTAGTATAACTCTTTATAAGTTAAAGAGTTGAGTACTATTTTTTTTACCTCATAAAACATAGATGTTGTGAAAAATGTTGTGAAAATGAAATATAAAAATGGGTAATTTTGCTGATTCTGATTATATAAAATCATACTAAATTTAAATTTATTTTAGCACATCATCTTACGGACTTGCTCAAACTCACCTGCTTGAATTGTTGCCTGGTCTGCCGGTACGTTGATAATTGTTGCCGAAAGGGCTAAACATAAAAATAGAAAAAGAATAACTATGTATCCTTTAGGCATTACATCCTCCTGGGATGGAGATTTTTTTAATAATTACTATGTGAAGGATGTGGAGGTTTGGTGTCAAGGATTTCGGTGTTTTATAGAGTGGGTGGGTGGTGCAGATGAAAATTCATTGGTTATTCCATCAATTATTACATACAATATTGAATAAGAAGTCGCAAGAATCCCTTTCTCTGGATGCAAGTTTGCAGCTATTCGACAATGTAGTGATGTTTCTTCTACTACATCTTCTACATTTCTGGTATATTTATGGATCTTCCGGGGATTAAGGAACCAAAATTCTCACATGATGCGAAGTTCGGTGAGATCTAGGATAATAAACTCTAAGTAGACTATTCAAAAACATCCTTCTACAAATTTTGTTATTTTATTCTCAAACTCTTCAATATATTTGCTAGTTCTGCAGAATTTTTGCTCAATCATATCAATTTGGTGCTTTAAATCATATTTTCTTCTTCTATCGATCTTACTATTCTTGCAAAGTTTAGATAATAAACTAAATACTTCTTCTTTTCCAAAATCACATATTTTATCGCATGCCAATAATCCTAGGAAATCTTTCGGCTTTTTAATTATGATCTTATCAATATCAATCAGCTTTCTTTTTTTCTTAATTTTGGTAAAGTGATCTTTTAATAATATACGCAATTTCTTAAGGAATTTATCATCATAGAGATCATTTACAGTAATTCTTCCTAATACGTTATTAGCTTTCTTGATTTGTAATTCGTAACGGAGAAGGTTCTTGGATATCGGTAATTGGGATAGCTGGACATTTACATTCTTCTGTTTAATCTCTTCTATCTTATCATAAAAGGAAATGGTTTTACTTTTATTGATGAATAATTTGGATTCACCTTCATAAGTTCGAACTTTGTATCTGGGTACTTCGATTAGGTTCTCAAGATATTGTTGCACCAAGTTTTCCATTTCTAAGGTGACTCCGATATCGATACGTGAGATTCTAAAATTGCAGATATCAAGACCAAGTTTTGCTGCAAGTTTCTTTAAAGATTCAAATAATTGCTGTCTATTCATGTTCTGGACATTATTGCCAAAATAGAACTTTGTTAAGCTACCCTTTATCCAGAGTCTCCTTTCCGAATAGCTGACATTGAAATTATCAATTCGACCAGAGAAATAGGTACCGGTTTCCTTATGATGCTCGACACATTTTTCTAATAGATTTAGATCAAAACTTCCCACAATACTAGGATCATCAGTGTATATGTGAATCGTATCTACCATACTGATGTCCTCTTTTCAGGTAGTAAGGTACTTTTGTTATTATAAGCAAATAGGATTGTACTCGATGATTTTATATCCCAATTTCTTCTCAATAGAGTGTAACCAAGCGCCGTCTTTATAAACATATCATCTATCGCACCGCATTCACTTAGTAAATCCAGATTGTCATTATTCGTATCAAGGATAGGTAAATCATCATCGGTTTTAAACTCATTGAAGATAATACTTTTTGCTCTTAATTTAGTGAATACTTTGTGACTCCAGAAACGAAAGCCCAGATCAAACTCGCTATAATTGTAGGTTTCCATTTCTCTTGTGAGTAAAAAATGTATCACCAAACTTATCTTTATGTAGATGCTTGGACTTCGTATTAATTAAATGAATCATTTTACTGTCCCATCCTTCAATATTGCATCAATTGCGGATGCTTCAACCTCATCGCAAGATGAGATTCTGCTGCGCATAATATACGCTTCTAAATCTTCTCTTAAATATAGAATTTTCCGTGATGGACGGAAGTACGGAATTAATTTTTTTGTGTTCCAATAGTACAAAGTATTAATACTTATCCCTAATATTTTTGAAGCTGTTAACGCGTCGACATAATCCTGCATATTAACCTCCAAGATTAATAATTTATTTGCGTTTTAGTTGACATTTCACATGGAATGAATTCATTTGAAGTTGAAAGAAGTATTTTAGGTAGAATCCATTCTATTCTAATTGCTATTGATATCTTCTTTCTCTCAGCCAGCCGATGTCCTATATCGGCTGGTTTTGTTTTTTATTTCTAATAGAGCCACACGCAATACAAAATATTTATAGGTTTCAGTTTATTTATCATACTGTTTTTTTAAGATCCTCTTCTTTAATATCTTCATTGCCAAATCTCTACTTTCCGGAATGCCTTGCTGCATGAGATCGATATAAAGCTGGACGTCTGATACGATCATGATATCGTCTATTGTTCGTTTGCAGCAGAAAACAATGGGATCTTCAGGTAATATGATATTGATCAAGTTAGATGTTTTTTCTGGATCATATGAAAAGCCTAACTCTTCAAAAAAATTAATTTCCTTTGTTGCTTCTATATAAAAATCAATATTCCCTGCATTAACATCCTTGGACAGTAGTGAAGCAGCTGCAGTACCAGTGAAAGCATAATTTGTTTTCTTTTCTTTAAAGTATTTAGTGATATTTCTTAAGATGGTTGTTTTATTTTCCTTTGAGTACATAGGGACTATAAAGTCAAAACCTGAGTAATTTATAAGGCAAAGGTTTGCTAGATCATAAATGTTTATTATTTGTATATCTTTACTCTTTTTATCAATAATATCTCTGTTTTTCAATTTTATAAGTGCATTTCTGCAAAGACTATAGCTTACGCGGGCTGCTCGTGCTAATTTCGTTGCAGTCCAATCTTCTTCAGGGGTTAATAATAGAATATGTGGTATTCTAGCTTCCTTCTTTGAAAATTTTCTTCTCGGTTTTCTTTTAACAGGGAATTTATTCTTAAATCCTGTTTTAAAAAAGTAGATACCATTTGTTTTGAAGAAGCTGTTTCCTGAAAGATCTAATCCGCCAATATCATTCTTCTCCAATATATCGAGAGCTTCTCTCGAGAGATAATGACCCATAACTATTGAATATGAATTCTTAAAAAAAGTCTTATACACATTCAATTTTAGTAAGGCATTCTTTACCATTTTTGGAGATCCTTCAGGAAGAAACTCAAAATTTAAAATACTATCATTTCCATTAAGTCGGATCCTCATTTGCACATCTATTATTAGATTAAAGTGTCCTACCTTAACTTCTCGCTCAACATCTATAATTTCGATCCCATCTATTGCATCCAAGAATTTCTTAGCAGTATCGACCATTTCATTTACAATTTTTTCTTCACTTTGCATTAAAATCCTCCCTTAATAATTTTTATTTTGACACCAATTGATGCATAATAATATTGTAATAATCTGTCAAGTTGATTTTTTTAGAGTATTATATTAAGAGAGTGAATCTTGGCATAAGGGTATTGTTTTCAAAGACATATGGGATTTAGATAAAATTTGAATATCTAATAGTTAGCTAAGAATTATTATCGATCAGAAAAACCGGTGGGTATGTAGCAGATGCCGCAGGGTTCGTAGAGAGTTACTTTCCAGAGAAGGTTATGTTTGATTTATTTGACAAATATCAAGCCCAAGATAAATATTAATAAAAAATATTTGAAGTGGATTATTCTGCTCGAGGAGGTAATAATTATGTGGGATTATGAAGGATATGTACATCTTCATCGGAAATTTGTTAATAACATCCTCTGGATTAAGAAGAGATCATTTAGCGGTTTTGAAGCTTGGCTGGATCTGAAGATGGGAGCTTCGATTAAAGACGAAATCGTAAGGATAGATGGGATTGATCATCAGAATTACAAAGGCTCCGTTCTAACATCTGAAAGGCTATTAGCTAAAAGATGGCGATGGACTAGATCTAAGGTTCGTAGGTATCTCTCACGTTTAACAAAAGAATCTATAATCGAGATTGAATATTTTAAAGCTAAAAAAATCTCCTGTATAACAATGATGGATTATGATAAAATGGATGCTGAAGACCCATCAACCGACCCATCAACCGACCCAGTAAATGTAATAGGTAGTGCAACAGATAAAGCATTAGATAATAAGAAGAAAGCTATAATGATTGCAACACCAACCGACCCAGTAAAAGACTCTAACGAAAAGAAAATCAAACAGGTGCTAGATTATCTCAATAAGAAAACCTACAGAGTTGGCAAAAGGGCATATGATTATACAACTCCCGAATATCAAAAACAAATATTGGCGCGATATGCTGAGGGATACAAGCTTGAAGACTTTAAACACGTAGTTGACGTTAAGGTATCTGAATGGAGAGGTAATTCAAAGATGAAGGTATATCTACGACCCACGACTCTTTTTGGTCCGAAATTCAAAGAATATGTAATGCAGGTGCCGTCGAAAATACCTAGATATAGACAAATGGCGGCAGAGGACAAAATAAGCGAACCGGAGTTGTTGGATGACGAAGAATAATATTTCATCCCGACCTGAAGAGCTGGAACAGATTAAACGCATAATAATCTATCTGAATTGAAAGACCGGAAGAACGGGAAGAACAGGTAAATCAAATTTCAAATACACAACTCACGGTTATCGGAAGTTAATAATGAAAGTCTTTGCCAATATGACTTTTCCAAAGGGATATTGGCTTATTTTAATCCAAGATATTACCCATCCGATTATAAGGTTATACTAAGTACCTTTGCAACATGCACTTTGCAGTTAGAGGTGAGTAAATAGGCGTTTGGAAGTAAAAAAAATCAAGGGCAAATTGATAAGGGATTCATAGAGCAGTTTTGTATTAAAATTTGGCTTAGGAATGTCCGTTAAATTCATAATAAAAAAAATGATATTGCTTGATACCGTTTTAGGGGGTAAAAGTGATAAAAGACGGGGATGCAAACTGCAAATATATGGATACTAAAGTGACCAGAGAAGGTCACCAGAGTGATTAAAAACGGAAGATAAAAAAGAGGCATGCCAAAGTTGCCCAGATCTCCGGAAAGGTGCATGGCAAAAAGAATTAGGGAATGATTAATTATGAGACTCCACTGGGAGAAATACACCCTGGAAGCGCAGAAATAGTAGTAGGAGTTTAAAAACAAACTCTTGCCAATATTGAGGTATGCGATAATTTCATCTGGACACATAAAGGAGGAAAAATGAATATAGGTAAAGGGTTTATTGGAGAGATCTTGGATTATGTATAATATCTTCCGAGAGCAAAAGGACCCAGCTATGAGTTCCATTAACAACCAACAAGGCGGGATCCAGTGGCGTCTAAAGAATATACAGAAGCATTACAAATCATTCCCGCAGAGGAAGGATTCATAATGCTTGAAACTGAAGATGGGGATGGAGGGTTCTTATATGTTTATGCAGAATAGGACACTAACGATCAGTGGTTATGAATGGAGATTGAAAAAATATTTCAGGGAATTTTATAAAGCGGGAGCACGCTACAGCCTAAAGATATCAGCATTTAAAGATATATGGGACCTGGACTACACCGGATATAGAAGAATGTGTGAAGCTTTCAGAAGGCTATATAAAAAAGGGATATTAATCAAACCTCTTATCAATGGCAAAGAGATGAGGGGATCATATAAATTTAATCCGGATTATCAAAAAGGAAAAGTACCCTAAGGATTACTGACGGTAGTCCGACTCGTGCATTATCTGGGTTGGATGATGATGAAAAGGGTGTGAGTTTTATTCGTACCCTTTGTGGGAAACAGAAAATGCTTATCGTCAATGAACCAGGTCTTTACAGCCTAATCATCCGCTCCAACAAGCCATAGACCAAGAAGTTTAAATGTTAGGTCACACATGAAGTATTACTTACAATCAGAAAAGATATCCATAATTCGATTATTATACTATTAGCATTTAAATCAGGACGAGTTAGATGGACCCGATGAGCATCCAAGTAAGCATGTAAGTGAGCATCCAAGTAAGTATGTAAGTGAGCATGTAGGTGAGCATTCAAGTGAGCATGATGATGAGATAGATGGCGTGATAGATATCGGCTTAACAGCTAAGAAGTTAAGTAGTGTGATTGAGATAGATGGCGTCCATGATAACGTGATAGAAGGTGAGCATGTAAGTGAACATGTAAGTGAGCATGTAGGTGGGCATAAAAAAGAAAGAAATAAAATAAAAGAAATAAAGAAAATATCGCTACTTTATATTGTGTAAAAAAGGGATATTGATCCGATTTGTAACATCATTAAAAATCCTTATGGGAAAATACTTGTGATTTATTATGATTAAAAAAGAATTGGAATGGAAAGATGGTAGGATATTGGTCAAATACGAATTATTAAGAAAGATGGTGAACCATGGTTTGTGGCAAATGATGTTGCAAAAATATTGGGGTATAAAAGACCAGCAGATGCAATTTCGATACATTGCCGTGGGTCGGTAAAACACCGAGTCACCGATATTACAGGAAGACAACAACTTACATCTATAATCCCAGAAAGAGATGTTTATCGACTAATAATGAGATCGAAGCTGCCTGCAGCAGAAAAATTCGAAGACTGGGTAGTTGATGTTGTATTACCAACGATCAGAAAAACCGGTGGATATGTGGCAAGTGACATTGCAAAAATATGGGGCTACTCTGACACAATTAATGCTATTAAGCGACATTGTCGTGGGGTGGCGAAACGCCACCTACCTCACCCACAATCGCCAGAGAAGACGATTAATGTCTCCATAATCCCAGAAAGGGATGTTTATCGACTAATAATGAGATCAAAGTTACTTGCAGCGGAAAAATTTGAAGACTGGATCACACTAGTAATTACAAACAATCAGGATTAACTCAGAATAGTAGAAAGAAACAAAAGCATCATGGTGAAATATCACAATTGAGAAAGAAAAGTTGTATATGATTTAAGTAGTTTCTCTCCAAGGTGCTAAAAAGCATGAATCTCACCAAGGAGACAAATGTGATGGAGAAAGAATGAAAATAATTGGTAAATCCACTACTGGAGATGTCTCAGACGATTTTCTCAAAACATTTTTTATATAGAAAACACCCAAAAATATTTCCGCAAATACATCCATTTCTTAATAGTGGCATCATGGTGACTTTTAGTGAAATGGCTACCTATGAAGAGGAGGTTGAAGGAGAAAATTCTTAAGACATTTTATGGGAACTATTGCTTAAAGAAATTTATCTTCTTTATCTGGATAAGCAAGACTAATATTCTTTTTAGTTGGTCGGTGCAGTAGCTTTGGCGAAGTAGGTTTTCCTTGACATCTATCTATTTTTCTTGACAATTTTTGTTCAATAATCAGATTTCTTAATGGTTTAAGGAACTCAGCATTGGAATGTTATGTAATGTTAATATCGTAGTTAAACTTAATTTGAGAATGGAGTTATTTTAAAATGATATGTTTCATATACTGCTTAAACAAGCAGAAAAATAAATGTTGCTATTCAATGAAAAGGAGAATTACACATGTCTAAAGGAAAAGATATTTTTAAACTTATTGGTGGCATATTAGCTCTTTTTATTAGTTTAATTATTTTAGTTTTTACTATAACCATGCCTTCTGTAAAACCAATAGAATATATTTTATCTACACCTGAAGCAAAAATCCTTATTGAAAATGGGATTCCCGAAGAAGTTATCAGAAGTTATGGTGGTCGTAATATTGGGTATTTTGAAATGGGATATGAAATTGCTCCTTTTGTGCATGGATCTGAATGGAAAATATCTTTTGAAGAGACAAAAACCTTAGGAGGTCTATGGAGAGGAGAGAATCCCAAACTGGTAATTCTCGAACAAATAATGGATTCATTGAATAGCAACATTTGTTTTTCAGAGAATGAATATGAAGGCTGGTCACGAAAAAAAAAGTGGAATTCAATTTCAACTCTTGAATTTTCAAAGGTCAGACCCTATATGAAAGTAAAGTTACCAGAGCCAAATCCAAATTGTATTCATTCTATGGTAAAAGCCCGGGCAAGTATGAATTTAAAATATCCAGTGATAGTTGGAGTCAGACAATACAAAAACAAAACAAAATGGTTAAGTAGAGAATTGTCATTCTTTACAATTTCTAAAGATGAATTATCAATTCTTCAGAAATTATTTCCGAAATATAGAATGCCTTGGTGGCCT